>NZ_JABAIW010000005.1:0-149644 GCF_014231265.1 Clostridium sp. DJ247
AAGATTTTCTAAAAACACTTCACTAAGACTGATAAAAAAGTTTTTAAAAGTGCCTTCAGTTTTGGCATCATATTCCTGCGTATAAGTTAAATTTAAGTTTTGGTTATCTATATTTAATCTTAGTATGAATAATTACTATCAATTAACATTAAATATTGATTTTATATATAAGTTCAGTTATTATATATGTAAAGATAAATTGAAATGTAGCTCCCTTGACCGTTGCTTATAAAAACGGAAGTCTTAGGGCTGATAATCAAATAGATAATTTATTAATAATAGTATTGAGGTGAAAATATGGAACAGAATATAAATCCAGAAATTTTAGATAAACTTACAAAGGTATGCTTATGTAAAGGTATATCTAGAGCTACTATGAAAAAAGCTATATCAAATGGTGCTAAAACAGTAGAAGAGGTTAGAAAAGCTACTGGTGCAGGTTCTGGGTCTTGCTGTGGAAGACGCTGCACTCCTAAGATTGAAAAGCTATTAGAAGATATGAATGCATAGGAGTAAACCTACAATAATGCACTCTATTATAAAATATAGAGTGCACTATTAGTTTATTTCCATCTTTTATATAAATCTGGCCTTAAATTTTTTAATACATGATAAAACTTTTTTTCTACCTTACACCTTTTTAAATCTCTTAACATTCTCCTTGGCTTCTTTTCGATGATCTTTAGGTGAGTTGAAGGATCAATTACCATTACACTTTCATCTTTTCTTACTAATATGTGCTCTCCTCTCATATCTAGTCTTCTAAATCCTAATCTTCTAAATTCTTCTATAAGATTAATTAAGTTTGTAGCTAGCTTTTTACTAAGACCATGCTTTTTCACATATTTTTTAAGATTTTCTCCTTCAACATACTGTCTTATTATTATATTATTTGTCTTTTCATAAACTATTGGAAAAAACTCGCTGCCCTGTGCAAGCTTTAAAACTTTATATTCTTCATTACATTCTTCTTCTGTTTTGCATATCTTCATAGCTCGACCATCTGGAGTTAAGTAAACCTTGCCACATCTACCGTGACCTAGATATTTGCATTTATTTAAATCTATATATTCCATAAACAAATCCCTCCTATTGAATTATGTAGTATTAATAATAGGAGGCATTAAGTTTTTGCTTCTAATTATTACTATATTGTTGCTGATAAAAAAATGTTACAACCTTTACTTTATTCCACGGCTATCTGATGTAAGTTTCAATTCATATATAAAAAAAAAGCTGCAGAAACCCCTAATTTGCTTATGGTCTTCCTGCAACTTTATTATGTTTTAAAATTGTTCAAATATGTCTTTCTTAGCTCCACAGACTGGGCAGTTCTCTGGTAAATCATCTAAAACAGTATATCCACATACTGGACATACATAAAATGTTCCTGCTTCTATATCTTTTCCTTGCTTAGCTACATTTTGTGCGTTTTGGAAAAGTGTTGCATGTTGTTTTTCTGCTTCAACAGCAAAGTAAAAAGATCTTTCTGCTTCTTTTTCTTCTTGATATTTAGCAGTATTCAAATATACAGGATACATTTGATTGATTTCATGAAGTTCTCCATTTATTGCACCTTGAAGATTTTCAACTATATTTGTTTTACCAAACACAGCACCAGCGGGAACTGTAAAATCTCCAACCTGATCCTTTAAAACATTAAAATGATTTTTTGCATGAGCCCATTCAGCATAAGCTACTGCCTTAAAAAGTCTTGCTATGTTAGGAAATCCATCCTTTTCTGCAGCTTCACCCCATATTAAGTACCTCATATGAGCCATACTTTCTCCACCATATGCTGATCTTAGAAAATCTGCTGTCATTGCATTTTTAACTGCCATTTTCATCACCTCATTAATTTTATTTTTTATATTATTAATAAAATATAAACATATTAAATAATACAACTATATGTTAACAAAAAATTTTACTAACATATAAAGTGAATTTCTATAGTCTCACACTTTAATATTACTCCTTTAAATAAATAATATACCATCATTTTAAAATTTTACTAAATTATTTATTTAGAAACCAATTATAAATAGGTTCTTAAATAAATATTCAGTTTATTCAAATTTGCATTTGCAGGTTGGGAAATGATTACTCCTTTAGCTGAAGAATTTAAGAATCCACGTAGGGATGTTAAAGTAAGTCTCATTCTATCCGCATAAAATCTCTAAAGTTAGAAATGTTGATTTTTTCTAGTTTTTGTGATGAAATATAGTTATATA
Source organism: Clostridium sp. DJ247 (assembly GCF_014231265.1). Lineage (NCBI taxonomy): Bacteria > Bacillati > Bacillota > Clostridia > Eubacteriales > Clostridiaceae > Clostridium > Clostridium sp. DJ247. Next base: position 2,235 of record NZ_JABAIW010000005.1, read on the forward strand.
ACAAATTTTAGCATTTTCTAATTATAAATTATTACACGTAAAGAAAGGACGGTTATCATAATGAGTTATGTATTAAAAGATTTGCAACCTGCTGAGGTATTTAAATATTTTGAAAAGCTTTCTGAAATTCCAAGGGGTTCTGGTAATGAAAAAGAGGTTAGTGATTATTTAGTGTCTTTTGCTAAGAATAACAATTTGGAAGTTATTCAAGACGAAGCTCTGAATGTTGTTATAAGAAAAAAAGCAACTCCTGAATACGAAAATAGTCCCACTGTTATTATTCAAGGACATATGGATATGGTATGCGAAAAGAATGTTGGAACAGAACATGATTTCACTAAAGACCCATTGAACTTAAGAGTTGTTGACGATATGATTTATGCTACAGGTACAACTCTAGGAGCAGATAACGGCATTGCTGTTGCCATGGGGCTTGCAATTCTAGCTTCAAATGACATTGTTCATCCTGCTTTAGAATTAGTTGTTACTACTGAAGAAGAGACAGGAATGGGTGGAGCTATAAAATTAGATTCTAAAAATATTCAAGGAAGAATGCTTATCAATATAGATTCAGAAGAAGAAGGCACCCTTCTTGTAAGCTGCGCTGGTGGAGTTACAACTAGAACAGTTATTCCTGCAATTTGGGAAGAGACAGATAAAAATTTAACTCCATGTGCTATAAGAGTAAGAGGCTTAAAAGGTGGTCACTCTGGTATGGAGATAGACAAAGGAAGAGCAAACTCAAATAAATTAATGGCACGTATATTATTAGCTCTTTCATCGGAAGTAGATTTCAGAATTAGTTCCCTAAATGGAGGATCAAAGCATAATGCTATTCCACGTGAAATGGATACTATAATATTGATAAATTCTGCTGATAAGACTTTAGTTAAAAATAAAATAGCTGAACTGGAAAAAATATTTAAAAATGAATTTAGGACTCCAGATCCTGATATTAGGTTAGAATTTGAAGCTCTTACGGAAGTACCTGATAAAATGCTCTCAAAACAAACAACTGCAGATGTAATAAACTTTTTATATCTAGTTCCAAATGGGGTTAATTCTATGAATATGGACATTAAAGGCTTAGTAGAAAGTTCAGCTAACCTTGGTGTTGTGGCTACAAATGAAACAGAAATAGAGTTTATTACCTCTATAAGAAGTTCCATAAAAAGCTTAAAGCAAGAAATATATGATAGAATAGTTACTATATCTAAACTAATTGGTGCAGAAGTTACTACTGAATCTGACTATCCTGAATGGAGATATAACCCAGATTCAAAACTAAGAACAATTTTTGAAGATGTATACAACAAAATGTATGGGAAAATGCCACATATAACTGCAATTCATGCTGGTTTAGAATGTGGATTATTTGAAGAAAAGCTCAAAGGAGATATAGATATGATTTCCTTTGGACCAAATATGTATGATGTGCACACTCCTGATGAACACATGAGTATATCCTCAGTTCATAGAACGTGGGATTACTTGTTAGAAATATTAAAAAATATCAAATAATATTTACTTTAGAAAATAAGATTAATAACAATTTTGTAATTTATCTGGATTTACACCGTGTTGTGACACACTAGATTACATAATAGTTTTTGATCTTATTTTTTATTACAACTCATCCAGTATCCTGCAGACCTTACTCCTCGGTTGTACAAGCGTAATTCTTAAGACTATTAATTATATCTATTGCCCTTGCTCATGGTATAAACTACATAAAGATTCAGTTATGGAAATTTATAAGAAAAAGTATAAGAAGTTTGGAGTATTAGTTATGAAGAAATATAAAGTAATAGGTGCAAATATAATAAAAACTCAGTATAATAGGTGAAAAATAGGCCATAAATGATAATAACTGTAAAACATATAAAAAGAAAAGCTACACTTAGTTGTGATACGGAGAATCATATCATATATAGAGTAGATTCCTAATATAAATAAATACGCATTATTTCATAATATGATAAAAGGAAGCCAAGAATGGCTCCCTCAAATATATTAAAACTTATTATCTTTTAAAAATTTCTCTATATCATCAAGCATAAGGTTCGCAGCTTTTACACCGCCTGCCGTATTCCAGATAGCATCATCAACTCTAAATGCCTTATTATTCTTAATTGCATTTAAAGATTTAAATAGCGGATCTTCTATCCATTCTTTTTCTCTTGTAGAACCTTCACCGTTTCCAGTTTCATAAGTAAAGTAGAACATAACCTGTCCATCTGCTTCTTTTAATCTTTCTTTACCTATTTCAAGAGTAAACTCTGTACTTCTTTGAGTTTCTGGTCTAGCAAAACCTATTTGCTTAAAGATCATTCCGGAGAAGGTATCACCAAGATATATTCTAGTTTTACCAGGCATAAATCTGACTAAAGAAACTTCTGTTTTAAGCTTATCACCAGCTAATTTTGCTATATCAGTTACGCGAGTATCAAACTTTTTAATTATTTCTGCACCTTCTCTTTCTTTATCTAATACTTTCGCATAGAATTCAAAGTTTGTCTTCCATTCTCCTCTTAAAGTATTAGAATAAACTGTTGGTGCAATTTTTGAAAGCTGATCATATATTTTTTCATGTCTCATTTTGTTTCCAATAATTAAATCTGGGTTTAAAGCTGCTACTGCCTCTATGTTAATTTGACTTTCATCACCTAAACTTTTTACTCCATCCATATCTTTTTCGATATGCTTATACCATGGATTGCCTGTCCAAGATTTAGCTGCTCCAACTGGCTTAACGCCTAAAGCAAGAAGTGCTTCTGTACCTTCGTTTGTAAGAATTACAATCTTAGATGGTTTTCCTTTAATATCTGTTTTACCCATTGCATGTTCAATAGTTCTTACAGTACTACTTGCTTTATCTGCCTCTTTTTTAGCAGGTGAGCAGGCCGTAACTGTTAGTGTTAAGGCCAATGCTGAAATTGTACAAACTAATCTTTTAATATTCATATGTAATCTTCTCCTTCGTTAACTTAATGTGACAAGTTAAATGATAACACATATCAATTTCAAATGCAAGTGATTTTCAATTAGTTTTGATAGTGAATATCATTGACACTGTTTTATACATAGTTTATACTCAGAATATGTAGCTAGACTTATATATGCATATATAAATTTGTCTGTCTAAATCTAGGTGTACATTTAAGAATAGAATTGTAACGCTGCTAACGAAAGGATGAATTGCTAGTTGAGTACTTTAAGAAAACTAACCCTGGAAAGTAATAGATCAAAGACTATTGCACTAATTATTCTTATCACTTTATTAATTGTATCTTTTATGGCAAGTCTGCTTCTGGGCTATATTAAAACTTCCTATGCAGACTTATTAAATACATATAGAAATTATGATAATAGCATGGAACAGATCGTTCTAAAGACTGCGAGAATGCCTAGGGCTTTAACTGCTCTATTTATAGGGGCAAGCTTGAGTCTTTCAGGAGTGCTAATGCAAACTCTTACTAAAAATCCGATGGCTTCCCCGGGACTTCTTGGGGTGAATTCAGGAGCTGCTTTCTTTATGGTTTTTGCATATAGCTTTTTTCCAAGTCTTTCTCAAAATTATTTAATACTTTTTTCTTTTATTGGTGCTGCCATGGCTGTGGTGTTAGTCTACGCCTTAGCTGGAGGAATAAGAGGTTCAATTAACACTTTTGATTTAACCCTTGCAGGAGCTGCAATTTCTGCATTTTTTATTTCTCTTACTCAAGTAGTGCTTTATAAAGATCAGAAAACTATGGAAGAAGTATTGTATTGGCTCACCGGTTCTGTAGAAGGTAGGTCTATGGAATCTCTTAAGATAGTTATCCCATACATGATAATTTCGTGGATTATATGTTATCTAATTTCAGGTAAATTAAATATATTTTCTCTTGGTGAAGAGATTGCGAAGGGACTAGGATTAAATATTGAATTTATTAAACTGCAAATTCTACTATTAGTAGTTGTTCTAGCGGGCGCCTCAGTTGCTGTTGCAGGGCCTATAGCCTTAGTTGGTCTAATAATTCCTCATTTAACCCGGGCTTTAGTTGGGTCTGAATTTAAATGGGTAGTTCCTTTTAGTATAGTATTAGGCTCAGTGTTTTTACTTCTAGCAGATATAGGTTCAAGATTTATAGTGTATCCGAAAGATATACCAGTAGGTGCGGTTACAGCAATAATTGGTGCTCCATTCTTCATATACATTGCTAGAAAGGCGGAGAATCAGTGATGAATAGATTTATAATTTTTAGAAAAGGAAAGTTTTCTTTAATATATGAAAGAAGAAGTGCTCTTATAGTTGCACTTGCATTAATTGTTTCTGTTGCATCAATACTGCTTAGTGCAAGTGTAGGACAAAGGTATATACCCGTTTATAAAGTAATCGAAGTTTTGTTCGGAAATGGTCAAGGCGGGGACTCATTAATTATTAATACAATTCGATTACCAAGAACATTTGTGGCATTCTTAGTAGGAGCGTCCTTGGGAATTTCCGGTGCTATACTTCAGGGAGTTGTTAAAAATCCGCTAGCTGCTCCGAATATCATTGGAATTACAGATAGTGGCTCTGCGGGAGCATTAGTATTCCTAACTTTGTTTACAGATCCTAAAAACAATTCATTGACTACAAGTATATTTTATATGCCGCTGTTCGCATTCGCTGGAGCTTTTTTATCTGTGCTTTTGGTATATTTCCTTGCATATAAGAAAGGGGTTACACCTTATAGGTTAATACTCATAGGAATAGCTATATCTGGTTCGGCTAAAGCCTTAACTTCTATATTGATAATAAATGGACCAGTAATATTTATAAAAGAAGCTCAGCTTTGGATTACTGGTACTGTGTATGGTACTAACTGGACGCACGTAAAACTTTTAGCTATTTGGTTTATATGTGTTTATATAATTACTCTAATATATATTCGTGAATTAAACGCTCAAAATCTAGATGATAGTATTTCAACAGGACTTGGAAGTGCTGTTGAAAAGAATAGATTTATACTGATGATTTTAAGTGCAGCACTAGCCAGTGGAGCTGTTGCAGTAGGTGGTGGAATTGGCTTTGTAGGGCTTATTGCTCCTCACATCTGCAGAAAACTTACAAACTCTTCCTTTGAGTATATGACTCCACTTTCTGCATTAATTGGTGGAATAATAGTAGTTTTATCTGATATAGCTGCAAGAACCTTATTCTTTCCTCTGGATCTGCCAGTTGGAATATTTACTGCTGGAATAGGTGCTCCATTTTTTATTTATCTTTTAATTAAAAATCAGAAATCCCTTAGGAGAGGTGCATAATATGAGTATATCATCAAAAAACTTAACTTTAGCCTACGGTGACTACATAGTGCTAAAAGATATAAATATAACCATACCAAAAAATGAAATAACCATCTTAGTTGGAAGTAATGGCTGTGGTAAGTCTACTCTTTTAAAAACTATCTCTAGACTCTTAAAGCCAGTTCAAGGTAGCGTTCTTTTAGAGGATAGTAACATATTTGAAAAGTCTTCAAAGGAAATTGCAAAGAAGTTAGCAATACTTACACAAGCGCCAGTGGCACCTTCTGATTTAACAGTCTTTAACCTAGTAAAGCAAGGACGTTATCCTTACCAAACTTGGTTTAACCAGTGGAGCAAGGAGGATGAAAAGATTGTAGACTATGCCCTTGAGAAAACTGGATTAACTGATATAAAACACAAGAAGATTTCTGATCTTTCCGGCGGTCAAAAGCAAAGGGTATGGATAGCAATGACCTTAGCCCAGCAAACTGATATTATTCTTCTTGATGAGCCTACAAATCACCTTGATATTAAATATAAAATCGAAGTTTTAGATCTTCTTAAAAACCTAAACAATCAAGAAAAAAGAACAATAGTTATTGTTCTTCATGATATAAACTTAGCATGTAGATATGCAGATAATATAATTGCAATTAAAGATGGAAAGGTATATTCAGAGGGTGCACCAGAAGAAATAATTACAGAAAAGCTTATTAGCGATGTATTTGATATAAATTCTAAAGTAGTGCCTTGCCCTGTATTTAATACCCCTACCTGTATACCATATCAGTATATAAGTGATGCTGTATAGATATACTTAATATTTAAGGTCATGCTCTGAATTTGAACTTTAGAGCATGACTTTTTACTTGTTATTTACAGGGGAATTTATTCAAGTTATAGAAGTTTTAGAAGAGGCCTGAAGAAAGGCTTAAGAACTTATTCAAGAAATTAATGACTAACTGGAGGGGATTATATTGTTTCATTTTAAGAATATAAAGTATAAGAACATACTTGACATTAAAGAACTTCACATACCAAAGTTTAAAATTACATGTATTTTAGGAGAGAGTGGAGGTGGAAAAACCACTCTTTTAAGACTATTTAATAAGCTTATAAGTCCTGATGCTGGTGAAATATTATTTGACGGACAAGATTTAAAGCATATAAAGTCTGTTGACTTAAGACGAAAGGTAATTATGCTACCTCAAACTCCAGCCATATTCAGTGGAAATATAAAAGATAATTTACTTATTGGTTTAAAATTTGCTGAAAAACCACCAGTATCTGATGATAAATTGCTTGAAGTTTTAAGCTTAGTGTATTTAAAAAAAGACTTAAATGAAGTAGTAGATAAATTATCCGGAGGGGAAAAACAAAGACTAGCACTAGGTAGAGCTCTTTTGATAGATCCAGAAGTCTTTCTACTGGATGAGCCGTCTTCCGCATTAGATGAAGATACAGAACACATATTAATAGAAAAACTTGCAGATTTCTCAAGGAAGAATAGTAAAACACTAATTATAGTTACCCACTCTAAAAAGCTTGCTAATACTTTTGGGGATTATATTGTCAAAATAAATTCAGGTAAGGTTGTAAAGGAGGTATAGTAATGGAGAAGGTAATAGACTTACAGATATGGCAGATTGCTGCAGCTTACATATTTGTGCTAATCCTGCTATTGATAGTGAGGGCTAAAGGAATAAATAGAGAAAAGGAAATTATTATATCTTCCATTAGGATGAGTTTACAATTAATTTTAACTGGTTATATCCTTGTTTATCTATTTGATAATCCTAATCCGATTTATACGATAATAGCCATTGCAACTATGGAAGTGTTTTCAATCTATTCTATTATTAAAAGTATAAAATTTAAGGTTTCTAAGGATATCAAAAGGCTTATTGCAACATCAATGATTCTAGGAACTTTAGTAAGTTTATTGTTCTTCATTTTTGTAGTGCTCAATTTAAAACCATGGTATGATCCAAGATACCTTGTACCAATTGTAGGAATGCTTATAGGGAACTCAATGACAGGAATCTCATTGGGTGTGACAAGATTAGTTGATGGAATGAACTCGCAAAGATACTTAGTGGAAGCAGCGTTAATGCTTGGAGCTACCCCAAAGATGGCATCTAAACAAATAGTTGATAATGCCTTTGACTCTGCAATACTTCCTACTATAAATTCTATGGTAGGAATGGGTATAGTTTTTCTACCTGGAATGATGACCGGGCAGATTCTATCTGGAACCTCACCAATTACTGCTATCGAATACCAAATTGCAATAATGTTAGGTATACTAGGGAGTGTAGGCCTGACTGTAATAATATTTGTACAGTTGGGATATAAGACATTTTTTAACAAGGAAGATCAGTTGGTATTTGAGGACTAATTAATAGCCTATTTTAGATTTGTATTATAAAATATGACAAGTTTAAAACATCTGGAAAAGATGTTTTTATATACAATTTGTTATAGATGGCGCAATCTTTTCACAGTGGATATATAGAGCCTTAGCATTTTTAGTTATATCTTGTTCTTGTGCATTAGTCGTATCAATACCACTTAGTTTTTTCGGAGGCATAGGCGGTGCTTCAAGAAATGGTATACTTGTTAAAGGTGGAAATTATCTAGAGGCATTAAATAACGTTGAAGTTGTTGGTTTGACAAAATAGGAAGTAAATTGAATAAAGAAAAATTAAACTGTAACACATCAATATAATATGCATAAAATATAAATATGCATAAATTATACTTTATCCGATGACTACCCGCTCTAATACTCCCATCTTTATAGGAAACTCCTCTTCAGAGGAGTAAGCGATTCACACCAAATCATAGATTTGGGTTCTCTGCTTAACTGGGAGTAAAGAGCGGATACGTCTCTGGATAACGACTTCTAAGCTTCAGATGAAGTAAACACTCCACCTGAAGTCAAGAATTCTGTTTATGAAAAATAATTATATCGGAGGCGACTACTATGTGCGGAATTGCAGGATGGGTTGATTTAAATAAAAACATTTCTGAAAAAGGATTCATTATTGAAAAAATGACAAAAACATTAAAACTAAGAGGTCCTGATGATGAAGGATATTACTTTTCTCAAAATGCACTTTTAGGCCATAGACGACTTGTAGTTGTAGATCCCACTGGCGGAACTCAACCAATGTTAAAAACCATAAATAGTAAAAAATATATAATTGTATACAATGGAGAACTATATAATACTGAAGATTTAAGAAAAATACTTATAGAAGAAGGATATTCCTTTAACTCTTACTCCGATACAGAAGTACTTCTTACCAGCTATATCCATTGGGGAATAGATTGTGTTAAGCATATAAACGGTATATATGCTTTTGCTGTTTGGAGTGATGAGGAAAGTAAATTATTTATGGCAAGAGATCCGCTAGGCGTAAAACCATTATTCTATACACTAAAAAATGATTCTCTTATCTTTGGTTCAGAGATTAAAACTCTACTAGCTCACCCTTTTGTTGAACCTGTAATGACTAAAGAAGGGTTAACAGAAATATTTGCCCTTGGACCTGCAAGATCTTTAGGCGGTGGTATATTTAAAGGCGTATATGAAGTACCACCAGCTAACTATTTAGTATATGATAAATACGGTTTAAAATTAAAAGAATACTGGAAACCTGAGTGCAAAGTTCATGAAGAAGATGCTGAAACCACAGCAGAACATGTTCAAAGCCTTTTAGTAGACGCTATAAAAAGACAACTTGTGGCAGATGTTCCTGTTTGCACCTTCCTTTCAGGAGGATTAGATTCAAGTGCAATAGCTGCAGTTGCAGCTGCTGAATTTGAAAAACAAGGTAAAATATTAAATACCTATTCTATTGATTATGAGGATAATGATAAATATTTTAAAGCTAACGACTTTGAGCCTACTCCAGATAAAGTATGGGCTCTCAAAATGTCTAAATATATAAAGAGTAATCACAGCGGTATAATCAATACTAGTAAAGATTTAGCAGAGGCATTGTATTCTGCAGTTAAAGCTAGTGATTTGCCTGGAATGGCTGATATTGATTCTTCACTTTACCTTTTCTGTAAGGAGATAAGAAAGGATAACACCGTAGCACTATCAGGTGAGTGTGTTATTTCAATGAGGTTTTATATATATCATTAAATGTCAACTTATCAATATTTACCTTTAATTTAAATTCTAGGTTTCTATCACTATGAACAATTATTTTATCTAAAATCATTTCAAGATATTTTCTTTCAGGTTTCTCTGAATTAATAATACAATCAAAAATTTCTATATTTGATTTTATACTTTTCTCAACCTTGTCACTACTTGCCCTCTCCAATTCATTGACTTTTTCATTCAATTCTAATATTATTCTTTTCTTCTCTGCTTCCATTTCAGTATAGGAATTTTCTATAATTTCCCTATATTCAATATTACTTTCTTTCATTATGTCCTTAATTTTTTGAGTTAATAATAACTTCATTTCCTCATTTGCAATGTTTAAGGCTTTCTTGTATTTATTTAATGCAGTTTGTATATTATTTTTCTTTTCCTTACTGCTAATTGAATTAATATATTCTTCATACTTTGCCTTAACATCTTTAAGAAACTCTTTGAAAAAGAAAAGAACTTTTTCTTCTTTTACAGAATGATTAGTACATTGTTTCTTACCATATTTCATATACATTGTGCAATTATAACCCCTTGTTATTACTGGTGCTTTTCTTAAATTTAAACCTGCAACAGTATATCCACAATCACCACATTCCATAAAGCTTCCGAATATGTAACTGTACTTTTCTTTATTCTTTCTATACGCCTTTTCATTTCTCTTATGATTTATTTCTTGTGCTAATTTGAATATCTCTTCATCAATCATAGGCTCATGATGTTTAGGGAAAATATATTGTTCTTCCTTTGCAATATTTTCTTGTTTACCTTTTATTAATCTTGCCTGTTTTTTCTTAGTTCGAAGAGTACCTATATATATATCATTCTGTATAATTCTTTGTATCATATGAGTTTGCCATTTCTTCGTTACAGCATTTTTAAATACTCTTCCATTTTCTTCGTGCCTTTTGCTTATATACTCACTAGGTGTAGGATATTTTTTTTCATCTAGTATGTCACATATCTTTTTGTATCCAGCTCCATTTATATATTCTTTAAAAATCAATTCTATAATTGGCTTGATATCCTCATCAACTACCAAGTTAAACTTATCATTTATTTTAATTTTTTTATATCCATAGTAATTTCCCATAATAAGCTCACCTTTTTTTTGTTTTGCATACATATTTGCTCTTATCTTTCTTGATATGTCTTTAATATACATTTCATTATACCAAGTTTTAATACCAAGAATATCATGTTCATCTTTTGATAAATCAAGACCGCCATTACCCTCTGTAATTAAGATAAGTCTTTTATTTAGTTCTTTAAATCTATCTATTAATACTAATACTTTACCATTATTTCTTCCTATCCTAGATAAATCTTTTGTAAGTACAGTATCAATATTACCTTTTTCAACTTCATTAATCATTTCACTAAATGCAGGTCTATCAAGAGAATAACCACTACAATTATCATCAATATAAATTTTCGATATTGTCCAATTTCTTTCTTTTGCATATTCATTGATAATGTCCTGCTGTGAAATTATTGATGAATAATTCTCTTTGTCCTCATCTCTGCTTAATCTTACATACCCTACAATGTTCATAAATAATACCTCACTATCACATTCTTATATTATGATAGTTCAATGATACCAAATTACCTATAAAAAATAAAGATAAACTCTTATCTTTACATTTTTTCTTGAACCATCTTTAGTAAAACATCTTCAATTTTATTATTTCCACTTATAAAAATAGAAACATCTCTATATAATTTCTTATAATCATTTATTTTTTTCCTTAAGATTGCATCATTCTTCTCTTCTTCTGTTATATAAATTATTAAGCTATCTCTATTATTATATTTTAATTCTTTTATTCTCATAAAAATAACATACCCCCATGAGTTCTAGTATATTTTATTCCTTAATTCCATAAAATGTTACGAATTTATAAGTAAATAGGATTAATGCGAAGAATATTCATTTATTCTCAATAGCAGAGCAAAGCATTAAACATCCCTTTAATGCTTTGCTCTGCTATTAATTAATTAGCTAAAGAAAATCGATAACGACTTTCTTTAGCTAATCTTATAAACCTTATTAAACTTCAAATTTCCATATTTCAGGCTACTTGTGATTAGCAAGTATCATAGGATTTAAACCTCTCCCACAATGTGCGAGCCACTCTCCATAGGATTCTTAGGACTGAGTGGAAGTATCATTATTCCTTCTGTGGGTCATGGCAATCAATCCATCATAAATTGATTTAGAGCCAAAAGTTTCTCGCTCATGCCTCATATTCATAGTTATATAAATATCAGTAGTCTTGGCGCTTTTGCTCAAGTCGCTTCCCATTTCATAGCCACAGAAGTAACGTACCTAAAATAATGAATATTAAATTTTCAAAGATCTATGAGATATAAAAAATACCCCTTCACTTCTTAAGCCGAAAAAGTGAAGGGGTGTCCGGAATTTTTTTAAATTTTATTTATTATTTTTCTAAGTCTTTTTATAACCTTTTCTTTCTGCTCATGTAAAGTGCTTTTAGGTACATTTAAATGTAATGATAATTCTCTAATGCTTGTACCCTTAAAGAATAACTCATCAATAATTATTCTTTCATACTCTGTCAACATATCCAGAGCTTTCATCATTTTCTCAAGCATAATTTTTTCAATAATTGCATCTTCAAGTAAATACTGTGGTTTACACATTTTATTCTCAATTGGATAATCCTTCTCTACCAATTGGTTATATGATAAATTTTTTTCTACACTTACCTCCTCTAAGTATCTTTCACGTCTTCCCATTTTATAATAAGTAATATATATTTCTTCATTAACTGTTATAAATTCATTATTAATTCTAATTTTAAATTCCTTCATATTTGATCCCCTCCGTTTTGTTTGTTAAAATTTTCAAAACAGAGAAAATCAAGGATAACGGATGTAATACCAAAACCAATACTGCATGTGAATACCCTTTCCGACAACGACAAAAAGGGCCGCAAGATAAATCTTGCGACCCTTTTTGGAAGCCTGTTATGTTATTCAATAATTATCTGAGAATTGTCATAATAAAAAACCCTCGATCATCTAACCTTATTGGCAGACAATCGAGGGTTTTACAGTACGCAACTTCCCAGTATAAATATATTAACATCTTGACAATTCACATACAGTACTCTTTATGTAGATATTTTATTCGTTTTTAGTTCACATTAAGTTTACCATATTCCTTTAAGTTCAGGTAAAACATATCCCCATAATGCAATACCCATTAAATTTATAGCTTCTTTCTTTCTCTTATAAAAGGTTGTTCTTTCACAATTTAAAACTTCAATAATATTCTTTTCAGAATACTTATATTTTTCAATATATTGTTTATGAAGAATATCAAAGTAAATATCGCCATAGTCAGGGTAATTCTTAACTTTTAACAAAGCTTTGTCCACAATTTCAATGAGCAATTTACTTTTAAAAATAGAACACAATTCAGCTTCAAGTTCTTTTCTATTTATATTAGGGTCATAATCATTTAAATAATCTAATGCTTCTGCTAAATTATTACTGCCCATTTCATAATATTCCTCTTCAAGCTCTGCTACCCTGCCTTCAACACTCCATATTACATCTCTATATATTTTAAGAAGCAGCTTTGCTTTATGATAAGCTTTTTCTTTGTCAAAACTTAATTTTCTTTCCATATTTCCTTAACTCCTTTTTCTTATTAATATGTTAGTTTAGGTAGCATTTCTTATTTTAAATTTCTTTCTATTTTTGCTTTGTTCTCTTAATTTAACATTATGGTTTTATCAATTAATAAATCTAAATATATGTCGTTATAACTAACATATTCATATTATATGTTAGTTAAAATGACATATCAACGATTAATAAATGGCTATGCTAGACATAAATGGTGATATAGTATACAAATTTCTCGATATATGTTGTAATAAGGAAAATTGCTTATAAATCAGCTAGTTTAAAGACCTTAAAAATAGTACTAAAACGAATGTTTCTGCACCTATATTCCTTAACGATAGTGGGCAATTTTCATTATAAATCAACAATCAACGATACCAGTAATGGTGTTATAAATGGCAAAGCAAACAACACACCTCTCTAAATTTTTAATGAAGATTGACAAAAAAATTTTTTCAAAGCTATAATAGAAAAAATCAGAGAAAGGAGTCATTATTAATGGCAAAGTCATACTATGAGGCAATTAATACCGATCTTAATAGAAGTAAAATTATATTTAAACCTATAATTCCATGTTTTGAATCAAAAGATGAAGAATATGATTGGAGACATGAAAATGCAAATATCCACTTAAAAAATGAAGAACAATACAATCGTGAAAGTATTGAATTTTATGAAAAAGAAAAAGCACGTTATGCTGGATATGTATTAAACAAATATAAAAATAAAAAACTATAACAATGAAGTAGAGCTAACGCTCTACTTTTGCTTTTAGTGGTGCGATTAACAAAACCCAAAACCCCATGTTAAGAAATATAGTTCTAAAAATAAAAGTGTCAAAGGACCTCTAATATAGCGAGCCTGGAGCCTGTAAAAAATTTCTGTTATTATTAGTTTAACATGGTTTTGGTCGTAAATGTTGGCGATACCCCTTTTAAATCCTTTAAGTTCAATGGTCAACCCTTACTACTTTCTATATAACTTTATTACACACTTAGTGTGTTTTGATAGAAAGATGATACTGTTACGCAGAAATATCGATTGTACAATTATAATGTACTCCCTATTATTTATCTCTTTATACTACTAATATCTATTTCAAGAATTTTCCCAATTTCAGCAATTAACCAATTATGCCTATCTATTATTGATTCTTCATTCCATGTTTTTTGATACTTATTTGAATTATAGTCATCAACAATCTTTTGAGTTACTCTGAAACTAGTAATACCTTCTGATTTGTTACCATTTTTCCCTATGCCAGTATACACTTTTATTTTCTCATTAAAAGGATAGTCTTGTGCTTGTTTATTTTTCTTACCACTAAGTAATGTCATGTTTCCGAGGGTATTTAAATATTTTTCACCCAATTCCTTACCAAAGTACTTCCATTCTTCTACATTTAAATAGTTTTTAGGTAGAATATGCTCTGACTGTAGATTTGAATCAATAAATATAAAGTTTGCATCGTCCTCATCCGTTTGGTTATATTCTACTATTAAAAGAACTGCTCTCAGCCACCCTTCAAAATAAACATCCCCATTAAGCCTTTCTAAAGCAATTTTTATCACATTATCTTTATCAAGTTTTTCATCTATAATTTCATTAATTTTTTCTATAGGCTTATTTTCTTTTATTGCTGCTAAAATATTAAAACAAGTCTGCTTAATACCATTTAGTGTTTTTCCTGAAATTAAACATAAATAATAAAATCGTCTTAGCACTTTCCTTAACTTATCAATTTCAGAATATTTTATATGTTCAGCAGTAATCAGTGCAGTTAACCAATAATTTCCCCATGGTAAATACCAAAAGCTATTTATAATTTTATTTGAGGATTCATAAATGTTTTTATATTCACTTACAAATTTCTTAAAATCTCTCAATATTTCATTAGAATCCTTATCTCTAAACTGTCTTTTTAATTCTTCAACCAAAGAATGTTTAGGATTGCTTGCTAATAAATAGTATTGATAATATGTAAACATATCTGTTAAATTATCAGCATCCATGTCAGATATCCATTGTTCTATGACTCTCCAATCATTCATAAAGGTAGCATGCTTATGTGAATCTCTACTTATTGGTGCTAACAGATATCCTTTAATTATATCTGCTGCAGATAAGTCCATTCCCCTATCATTTAATACTTGGAAAAGCTTTATAGCAAATCCTTCATCATAGCATGTTATTTTTATCAATTTTACTTGGTTAAGAAGATAATTTATAAAATTTCCTGCTTCAGCTTCTCCTAAATTTGTTAAATATTCATTAAAAATATACGCTGTATTAATATACCTATTTCTTGCTTCAGTTTCAATTTCTTTTTTACTTGGTTTTTTTATATCTGAAAAATCTTCTCTTTCAAAAATTAATTCTTCAAAATCACTTGCATGTGAAGGATCTGATTGTAATCTTAATCTTTGAACCTCATTAAAATTAGCGATACAGTTTTTTATTTTAGGCATTTTTATAACTTTAGGATTTTTAATCGGATCAACATTTTTATTTATTTTAGGATACACCCTTCTTAATACACATAATAAAATCATAAGTGTAGTTATTCTTTGTTGACCATCTACAATATCTTCAATTCCATTTCCTTTAGCTATAACTATTAATGAACCAAGGAAATAGTTGGCATCCGTTGTACTTTCATCCTTATTATTTTGATAAGCTTCATAAATATCATCCCACAATTGTATTACTTGTTCATCTTTCCAGCTATACTGACGTTGGTAATCTGGAATTTGATATATTGGATCTTTATCAGTAAATATCTCACTTAAAGACATGCTTTGAGGTGTAAATTGTTCTTGAATTTGACTAGTAATATCCATCATAATTATCCCCCATCTTTCTTTCAATTTCCTATCATTTTTAGTATCAATAAAAACATAGATTGGTCACAAGTCTACCAATCTATGAAATGTAATTATCATATTTTAAAAATTAGAATTAGTTTCTAAATTTTATTGCTGTAATAAAATTATTATCAAATACCAAATAATCCTCCAATAAATCCTAAAGCTGCACCAATACCAGCTCCAACAATTGGTCCAATTACTGGAACTAGTGTTCCAACAGCTGCACCAGCAAGTGCACCTTTTGCAGCACAATCTAATGCATTAGTCAATGATCCCTTCATTTCATTTTGTATTTCATAATTATAATTCATAAGAGCATCATTATTTTTCCAAACTTCTGGATTTTTGTTAATCTTATCAATATATATAATTCTTTTTTCATCTGGTGTAGATTTAATTATATAACATAACAACTTTGAAATATTATATTTATATAATGCAGAGTAATAAATTGGTTTAATTTCAACACCTGTAGAATCATATATTCGGTTTTTAACAGATTCAACCTTTTTATCCAAAAATTTTATCAAATCTTCTTTAGGAATATTTAAATTACTATCCCATTCTCGCCCTTTCATAGCCATATCACATTGATTTATAGCAACTAAAATTCTATTTTTATCTGAAATGTTAGGTATAATGACCTCATTTATAAGTTCAAAGGAAGTCCTCATGTCTTTAGCAGAACCATCAACAACAACTAATACTAAATCTACCACTGCCTTACCCCTATCATCTTTTTTATTAAGTAACTCAACAATATTTTTAGCATAGTACTTATCTTGTTCTGGACTATCTCCTAATCCTGGAGTATCCCATAATATAATATTATCTAATTCATACTTTTTAATTGTCATTGTTTCAGGGTCAACATCTTGTCCAACTTTTGCTACATCATCATTAAATAATGCATTTATAGTTGAGCTTTTACCGCTTCCTGTTGCTCCTGTAATCATGATATTAAGTTCATTTTTTTCTAATTCATTAATTTTTTGTTTAATAGCTTGTTTAGTTTCTTCATCTAAATTAACTTTGTTCAATTCATTTTTAACTTTATCTAGAACACTTTCCACATTAAGACCTCCTTTTCTACATTAAATTTCTACGCCTTGTTGGCATATTTTCAATAATCGTGTCAAATAGTTTTGTAATGTTGTAGTTATATTCAGCTGAATAGTATATAGGCTTTATTATATCAACATTAGTAGCTTCTTTAACTCTTCTTTTTATAGATTCTGCTTGTTCATCTAAAAACTTTTTTAAAATCGGTTCAGGCTGGTTAGTATTATTATTCCAATGTCTTCCTTTCATCGCGACATCAGCTTGATTAATCGCAACTAAAATTCTGTCCTTTTGAAAATTTGGTACAATAATATTATTAAGCAAGTTATATGTTGTTCCCATATCTCTATTGGCTCCTTCAATAATTACTAATACCAAATCAACCCATCCGTATGTAGTATTATCTAACACATAAGTCTTGTACAATAAGTCTATTAATTTTTTCGAATGTATTCTATCCATCTCAACTCCATCGCCTAAACCAGGTGTATCCCAAAATCTTACTAAATCGCTAAGTGCATAACTATCTAACTCCATAGTTTCTGGGTCAACACCAGTCCCAACTTTAGCAACTTCTTTTTCAAATAAAGAATTTAATGTTGTGGATTTTCCTGCACCTGTTACACCTGTTACCATTACATCAAGTGGACGGAAACGAGCTATTTCTAATTTTTTTCTTATATCATGAATTCTATAATCAACAAACATTATATCACCAACTTGTTACAATATTCCAAACTGCTTTTACTGTTCCAACAACTGCACCACCAAGCCCACCAACAACTCTACCAATAGTTTCTCCTGTTTTACCAAAAACAACACCAATCTCTCCACCAATGTCTGCTCCATCTGCTGCACACTCTGCAACTGTATCTGCAAAGCTTTGTTTAATTTCAGTTTGATAATCTTTTAAGTCATCATTATCTTTCCACATTTCATCATCCTGTGAAATATTATTTACATATGCTAATCGCTTTTCTTTTGGAGTATGTTGAATAATGAAATATAATAACTTAGATAAATTATAAGGACGTTGTTCTTCGCCTTCTTCTTTAAAACCAGCTGAATAATAAATTGGAGTAATATCAACCCCTGTTCCTTCTTTTATTCTTTTTCTTATTGATTGAACTTTATCATCCAAGAATTTAATTAATGTTTGCTCAGGTTTATTCTCTTCAAAATTCCAATATCGCCCTTTCATTGCTACATCACATTGATTAATAGCAACAAGAATTCTATCTTTTTTATTATCTCCAAGGTTGGGAATTATAACTTGATTAATAAGTTCATATGATGTACCTAAATCCCTTGTGCCTCCATCTAAAATAACAAGCACTAAATCAATTAAAGCATTACCATGTTCATCATGCTCAGCTAATTTCTTTATAATATTTTTAGAATGTCTATTATCTGCCTCTTTCCCATCTCCTAGCCCAGGACTATCCCATAAAACCATATTATCAAGATCATATTTTGTGATTTCCATCGTTTCAGGGTCAACTCCAACTCCAACTTTTGCAACCTGTGTATTAAATAATGCATTTATTGTTGAACTTTTACCACACCCGGTTGCTCCCGTAATCATAATATTAATTTTTTGTTCTTTCAATTTCAGTATATTCTTTAAAATCTTCTGCTTTTCAAACTCTGGTAAATTAGATGCATATATATCTTCTTGCATCTCTTCAAAAATGTTGCTTTTGTTATCTCCTGACTTCATATTAATACACCTTCCTTTTATTATATTTAAATCAGAATTAGTTATACTAATGCGTATAAATTTATTGTACTTAATTTGATTTTTTGATGTTATAATGATTTTAAGTATTATATTTTTTAATAGGAGAAAATGAACACTTATGATTGAATTCTTAAAAATCCCAAAATTAATGAATATTGAAGTTACTGACAAGTGTCCTTTACAATGCCCTCAATGTTATTGCCAATTAAATATTGGAAAAGAAATAAATAAGGATATTGCTATTAATATTATTGAACAAGCTTCTAAATTAAATATAGAATATGTAAATATTAGTGGTGGTGAAACTCTATTGTATCCACACTTATTTGAATTAATTTCCACTTGTTCTGAAAATGAAATTTTACCCAATATTGCTATATCAGGATGGGGTTTTAATGAATTAGTTTTAAATCACTTAATTAAAAACGGAATAAATTGCATATTTGTTTCTCTAAATGGTTCTACTGAAAGAATTAATTCTTTTTCAAGAAACGGATATAATTTAGCTATAAACGCTTTAAAAATTCTAGCAAAATCAAAATTTAATAAAACCATTATTAATTGGGTTATGCAATCAAACAACTCAGATGATTTTCCAAATATAATCAAAATTGCCGAAAAATATAATGTGAAAGCAGTAGTTGTAATGGCTATAAAACCTGATAGTAATGGTCACCTTAAAACTTTTCCTTATAAAGAACAAATTGAAAAAATTTCAGTTTTTATAAAAAAATATTCTGGCAACATTCAAATAGTCATAGATAAATGCTTTTCTCAATTAAAAGCCTATATGGGAAGAAATATTTTTTCAAATACAAATCAAGGTCTTTATAAAGGTTGTACTGCTGGACTAGATTCATTTACTTTAAATGTTGACGGTAATTTTTCACCATGTAGACATTTGTTTATTCCTGAAAGATACAATAGCATAATAGATTATTGGACAAAATCTTTAATTTTAGCAAAACTTAGAGAGCCTAATAATTTACGAGTAAAACCGTGCATAGATTGTAAACTAAATAATTATTGTCGTCCGTGTATAGCAATAAATAGTAATACAAAATTAGGAAAACAAAAAGAAAATACTCATTGCCAATTACATCTAATTTAATGCTATTCTTTTTGTTGGTTAATCTACTTGTCCTAATATAAAATTAGTTAAATGCTTTCCTTTTGAGTAATATTTTTGTTATAACAAGGATATTTTCCTTTGTAAGTACATCATCTTTAATATAATCATTATATCTCTTCTTACCAATAAGTTCTTTTCGATAATTACACAATATCTATGTAGTATTAAAATATAAACTTTTATTAATCTTACTCTATAATGAAATATATACAATAACACTTATTTAATTATACATAAAAATACATCATTTTACCATATTTCTCATAAAACTCTAGTAATAAAGTTTATTGCCTATTTTAATACTTCCATTATTTTTTGTTTTATAATATAATCTGCCTTTTCTTGCAACTCCCTTTCAAATGTCAAAAAAATATAGCCTTCATCTCCCATACTTGTCAATGTACAATTATTTATTTCAAGAAATTCATAAACAAACTTCTTTATATATTTGGCAGCATGCCTTTGACTTTTAGCATATTCATTAAGATAATCAACTACTTCATTATCTGATAGTTTACTTTCTATTAGTTCTGATAAATACTCTCCCTTATTACTCTTGTTATCATCATCTTGTGCTTCAAAATCAAAGTAGCTTTTAACTTTCAAATTATTATCACTCCAAAATATTGATTCTTCATAAAAAATTGATCCATAAGTAGATTCAATAAGTGAATAAATACTGTAATGAAAAATATCTCTATATAATGTATTTCTAAATAACCATTCTACAAGATTTGATGTTTTTTCAAAGCCGTACATACAAAGTGATATATCACATATATCAGAGAAATTGTCTACAAGTTCTAGAAATAATGAAATATAATTCCCGTAGGTGTTAAAATTCTTACCATTATTCTTATCTATGACATATTTTTTATAATTCATAATATTACTGCAGTTTACCAGTTCCATTTTTTTACTTATTTTTGATCTATAACGGGTAAGTAGCTGAAACACTATAAGTGAATATAATTTTTGCTTTTCAACTGTTTCCATAGCAAAATTATGTATCTGCTCTATGTTTTCATCTATACATTTATTCTCATACTCTATTAGGCTTTTCTCCTTGTGCTTTTTCTTTACTTGTATATACTGCTTATATAATTTTATAAGTAATTTTTTGTCTTCCGAAGACACAGCTTCACTTATATTACTACTATCCTCTTTAACTCTCTTTAAAATATTGTTATATTTTTCTGTACTTGAATGTATTTCATAGATTCGTTTTTCAAAAGTATCTATGTCTTCTTTCAATAGCAAATATTCAGCTAATCTTCCTTCATTCTTAATTGATACTTTTTTATTTTTTAACTCAAATAAATAGTCTGGCTTGCATATAAAACAAGATAACAATGGCATAAGTTCTTGTATATTCTCCTTTTGGTCACAAAGCTTTAGTATAAAGGCAGCCTTATTATTTAAAGAAAGCTCATACTTATAAGCTAAAAATACAAGTTTATCTTGATAAGCATTTATTTCTGTAATAAGATTTTCTATGGTTTTTCCGCTATTCATAATAATTTCACTGTCAGAGGGTTTCTTATTATATTCTTCAATCATATAGTCAGCGAATTCATCCTCACTCATGTCCATAATATCATATAAGTTTTTATCATTATCCCTAGAATTCACAGTATTATCTCCACCTTTTTCTTCATATTTTTTACCATTACTTTATAATTCAAATTATATTCACTATACAACAGTTATTCAATCAAATGAGTTCCGATTTTTTATATAAAATTCGGAACTCAAATGTATTTACCTACTCTTTCATGAATTGTAAAATCTACTCAAGTTGCTAAACAAATATGAATAACAAAGGATGTGAATTAATGTTTTTTTTCAGATTTGATACTGGATAAATAATACTATCGTAAGCAATATTACAATATTAAGTTTTATTAACATTAATATGCTGTAAACAAAAATAACTTTAAAAGGGGTGTAAAAAGTGGCAATATTGTTACTAATACTTTATTTATGGTTAGGCTCTAAATCAATAACTTTTGTTAAGACAAAAGTATTAGGACTAAATTACGTTTACATAGAATCGTCTTCAAACTTTATATTCAGAAATGTATTCTGGGCTTTATTTCTTGGATGGCTTACTATTCCTCTATGGATTGTACTATCTTTATTTGGTGTAGGAAGAAAATAAATATTTTTCTTAGATAAGGGGGTTATTTCATGATATTTAATAAATTAAAAAAACAATCACTTAACAGTAAATCAAAATTTAATATAGACTGCAGCACTGAATTTAAAAATGTTAATGGACTCAATTTATCATCTCCTAGTCCTTTTAAAAATGAACTTAAAAAATTCAACATATTATATATTCTTTTATCAGCTATTTTTGTTATTTTTCTAAGCAAAGATGTTGGTTCAGTTCTTTCAATTTTAATGGCAATATGTGCCTCTTTCTTAATTATAAATATTATTGCAGCTTTTAAAGTTGATAAACTTAGAGCTATGGAATTTAATCTATCAGCTTCAATGTCAAAAGATCAACTTATTGATATAATTACTTTATCTTTAACTCAATTAAATATGAAAGTTGAAAATTTATCACATTATATTAGAATCACTCATAATAAACTGCAGTATGATATTTTAATTAATCCAAATAAAAATACTTTTAGAATATGGCCACAAAAAACATTACTATCAAGATTGTTTGCTAGAATTTATACTAAACTTTATAAAAATGCTATACTTTCTATGCCAATCATATCCTATACAATTCAAATAGAGATTAATAAATCTATTAATAAAATATAAATTTTAAAAAAGCCAGTCAAAGTGACTATATATCACTCCAGCTGGCTCTTTAAAATGCTTTATTCAATTGGGAACTCAATATCACTACTATCAAGTAGAGTTACAATAATCTTATCCCATTAAAAAAACATCATCTTTTCTATTATCTAAAAAATAAATCCATATAAGGATAATTGTCTTGCCTCGAGTACCCAACCAATTTTATGTGCATATATAATCAATAATACCTAACATAACAAAAAAATAAACTGTATCGCCAACAATCTATTTTTTTGAAACTTGAATATTAATTTTTTCAATATTAAGTTCATAACAAAGAATATAATCAGTAGTAACATTATATAACCTAGCTAATTTTATAACATTTAAAGTTGGTGGAATCAAGTCACCAGATTCATACTGTGATATAGTTGTTCTTTGTATTTCTAAATATTTAGCAACATCATCCTGACTTAAATTATTTAACTTTCTTAATGCTTTTAGCCTTTCACCTATTGTATACTTTACTCTATTAAAAAATTCTATTGACTTAATAATACCTTCTATAAATATTATTAATTTTTCAAAATCACCACTTTTTTCATAATAATTTTGTATTTTTAAGGTTTCTAATGATTTCATACCAGGTACTTTTTCACCAAAACCAGTAAGAAGTAGTATATATAAATCGTTATCATATTTTCTTATTTCATCTATTACATCATTGCCGTTAAGCTCATCTATATAATAGTCCAAGATTAAGATATCAAACTTTTCCTTTTGTAGTTGTTTCAGACCTTCCCTAGAACTTGTAAAGCCCTGAATATAATATTTATCTCCTAAAAAACTTTTTATTGAATCAACTATTCCAGAATCATCATCAACAATTATTATCTTTATCCCACTGTTCTCCATATTATATTTCCTCCGTTAATGGTATCTTTACAAAAAAAGTTGTTTCTTTATCGTTAGTCTCAAAGTATATTTCACCATTAAATCTAACCTTTATTATTGATTTAGATATGTATAGCCCAAGTCCAGTTCCATTTTTACCTTTTGTGGTAACCATCTTATTAAATATTTTGCTTTGAATTTTCTCAGAAATTTTATTTCCGAAATTTTTTACAAAGAAAACAACATTATGATCTATTTTATAGGCACCAAAAGTTATTCTATTTCCCTCTTTACTTGCTTCTATGGCATTAGTTATAAGATTATTCAA
This sequence comes from Clostridium sp. DJ247, assembly GCF_014231265.1. Lineage (NCBI taxonomy): Bacteria > Bacillati > Bacillota > Clostridia > Eubacteriales > Clostridiaceae > Clostridium > Clostridium sp. DJ247. The sequence goes on from NZ_JABAIW010000005.1 coordinate 26,127, forward strand.
AACTTGTATAAGCGAGTTAACATCACCTTTAATATTTTGTTTAGGATCTATGATTATTTCTTTTACAAATTCACATTTACTTTTTTTAATTTCAAAAGCCATTAATAAGGTAACTTTTTCTTCAAGTTCTTGTATAGAAAAATAACATTCTTCTGTTTCACTATATTCAGTTACTTGCCCTTTTACTGCAGTTATTACATTAGACATGTATACTAAATATTCTGTTATTCTTTGTCCCCAATCATTAATTTCACTTATTAATTTTGTTGTTTCAGCAGCATCTTTGTAATCTTTATGTATATATTCGTATATCTTTCCTATATCTCTCTTAATTATCTGTATACCTCCAGATGAACTCATTAAAGGTGTTTTGAGATTGTGTGCTACTCCCCCTATTAATTGACTTAAAGATAAAAGTCGTTCTTTTTCAATAAGTTGAAATTGATTTTGTTTTATAAGCTCCAAATTTTTTTTATGAACAGTAATATCTTTAAATACAAGTACAGAACCAAGATATTCACAATTTAATATTATGGGATTGGCGTGTACTTCAAAATATTTTGTCTCAACATTAGTATTTATTAATATTTCCATAGCTTTAGTATTATTTTTTTTTGAGTCATTTATTATATTTATTAAGCTATCTTTATATTCAGATATTTTACTAAAACCTATGGTTTCATTGAAATTTTTATATTTTTTATTGTCTATTAAAAAATTTTTTTTAAATTCTTTGTTAAATTCTACAACATCAAGACTTTCATCCAAAGTAATAATTGAATCTGATACAAATTCCATTATATTTTCAAATGCAAACTTATATCTATGAAATTTTAGTCTAACGCCCAATATACCATATTTAAATGCGAAATATAAAAAACCTATAAACTGTACAGGAATTAATAGAGCAAAATATCTCCAATTATTCTGTAACCCAAAAGCCCTAAATATAATATTAGATAAAACTGTATAACTAAAACATGGCACAACAATAATTATAGTTAATAGCTTATACTTTTTCATCAAATAAGATTTTTCTTTAAAATAGGAGTAAACTAATAAAAAAATTGCTCCCATTACATATGGCACAACCCATATTGCTAATTGTCTAAAATATAACATCAATTCCTCAGATGTTTTCAAATAGTTACTCTTTATTGGTAAGAATATAAAATTTAAAACTGGTGGTATAAATAATATAGCATATACCATCTTCTTTTTATCTTTATGGCTTATCTTTACATAAGATAAGCCATAAAGTAGCATACAATAAGGTACTATACTATATACAATAGCCATAATAATGGCATCTATGAAATGCATTAAATTTATAGTTCTTTTGCTTATTCCATATTGTACTATAAAATATTTAATAATAGTTTCTTCAAAAACTACAGAGAATGCCCCTAACCCTGAAAAAAAAGCTACCACTGACATCCATACAGTTGATTCAGTTTTATAGTCTTTTATAATCATGATAAACGCCCATATCCATAATAATATCCATACAATTGCCATAAAGCTACACTCTCTTATCTATAAATTTTATAACATCTCTTTTAATTTTATTTTTAGAAAGTACAATTCCAGAATGACCACAACTATACATATATCTTTCTGGTTTTCCCCAATTTTCCCATAAGATATCTGTATCCTTATTTAAAACATATTTATCGTGCTTACCTGATATAAGAAGTATTTTATTAATATCTAGTATTGGCTTCCTTAAGCTCGGATTGATGACTTCCCAACTCTTACTTAATAAACTATAACTAAAATTGTTTTTCAAAAAATCTTTTTTTATATACTTCCCTGCTTCTGTTTCAAACACAGTAAATGATAAATTATTAGCATAAAACAAGGATATTAGTGCATCAATATTCTCTTCAACTTCACATAATAAATTAGTAATTATTCCTCCTAAACTCAAGCCTATAATTATTATTTTTCCTTTTTTTACAGCTTTAATATAACTAATTAAAGCTCTAATATCACTTACAGATTGCTGCACAGATTTTAAAGTTCTGCTTACATCTGCACTTACAAAATATTCCCCGCTATAAAGAGATGTATTTGGTGATCTTTCCATGTGAAAGGGTAGGACATAGCTATAAACGTTATAGCTCCTTTCAATAAAACTATCTAAAAACACTTTCTCCAATCTATTTAAAATCTTCGCTCTCCAACCATGTACAAAAATAATATTTATATTTCTATTTTTAACTGTACACTTACTATAGTGAAATACAGCATCCTTATTGCTGATTCCATTATCAACTTGACTTAAAAATTTTAATTTACCCGTCTCATAACTATTTTCAAGCTTAAGTTTTTCAAAATGTATTTTTGGCAAAATTGGCTTATTATAAAATTTTAAGAAATCACTATTAAGTTCACAAACTTCCTCTTTCACATATTTAAACTGATCATTTTCACTATATTCTCTATGAAGACTATGTAAACCGTATCTATCTGCTATATTTGATATTATTTTTCGCAAAGTATCACATCCCATAATTTATATTGAACTATATTAAACTATATTATACTAATCATATAACTATTATTTACAGTTAATATACATAAATAAAAACACAAAAAATATCTACTGCTATTTAAATAGTAGTAGATATTTTTTCACTTAATACACTTGCTAGAACATACGTCTATCCCAGCTTGTTACATAACTGTATCACTTTTTAGCTTTCTGACTTCTTCTATTGTTAATCCTGTACCTGCAGCTACTTGTTCTACACTTAACCCCATCTTCAGAAAGTTCTTTGCCACTTCAATTTTACCTTTCTCTATTCCCTTTTCTATTCCTTTCTCTATTCCCTTTTCTATTCCTCTTTTTTCTATGTTATCTAAGGTCTTTTCTAGCTTATGCACCATAATTTCAACCTCCTCTTGATTAGATTTATCAAGCACTTCATCTACTTCTTTTTGCACTTCTCCTGTTAATCTAGGTTTTACTATTTTTTTAAGCCATTGTTTAAATACACTAAATTGCTCTGGTGATATCTTCTTTAAAATATATATAATCTTTCTTAGTCTTTTTATTAATTCTTCTTCACTCATTTCTTGATCTAACAAAAACACTGCTGATACTAAATTTGACATTTCATATAATTCTTTTTCTAAATGCCCATTTATATCAAATAAGATATAATTGAAATCTAGTATATTATCTTCAAATAATTCATAGCCACTTAATATTTCTTTAAAACTTGTATGCGCTGTCCATTTATTTTTACCATTATATAACACTATAGGAATAATTGCTGGTAGTTTAAAATTCTTCCTTCTTCTTTCCTTTTTATCAGCATTTTTTAGTACATCTCTCCATATTTCTGTCATATAGAATAATAATCTCATAGGCATTTGAAAATCCACTTTGGACTGAAATTCTAGTAAAAGATAAAATATAACTTCCTTATCATCTATGTTAGCTTTATATAATATATCTGATTCCTCTTCTTCAAAATCTGAAAGTACATAGGATTTATCTACTAAAATCAGATCTTCTTCATTTATTTGATTTGACCATTCTTTTCTACTAAAGCTTCTTATGAGTTCTAAAAATGTACTCTTATGAGAAAATATATGTTTATAACCTACATCATGTTCATGATATATTTTATTCTTCTTCACTTTATCACTCCCTATGTTACTTACTTTAATTATATCAAATCACTTGAACTTTTACACTGAAATTAAAATTTCTCCCACAAATTTATCATTAATTATCTACTAAATTTTATATAGCATCCACCTACAGGTTCTTAAGTCATACTTAATTTCAAATGGTTTCACTACATTATTAATTAGGCTTTGGCACTTTAATACAAACATAGGTTACCTGCTAGTTTTTCAGTTTCTTTTACAATAACCTTATCTACTTTTATTACCTTCATAATCTCATCTTCTGTTTGCAGTCTAAATCTTAAAGGTCTTATATACCCCTCATATCTGTATAAGAAACTACTTCAATGGGTTGTGCTATAATTTTCATAATGCCCACCTCCCCCTATAACATAGAACTTATTAAAGGATAATCCTCTTCTCCTGCCACTCCACACATTGGACTTAAACCTGAATGTAAAAAACATGACCTTAAGATAGCTTTATTACCATACTTTAATCTAATTTCATCAACTACCTTGTTTAGCTTTTTATCCATATGGTAATCAAAAGAATCTAATAAAGTATATTGATAAAAGTCATTATTACAGAAATCTGTTACATGAACTCCTAGATGTCTTATTCGGTTACCTTTCCATACATTATCAAATAGATAGCAAGCTACTTCATATATTTTTCTAGTGGAGTCTGTAGCTGTATTTAGCTTCTTTTGGCGTGAATAAGATATAAAATCACTACCTCTTATTGATATTGAAACCACCTTGCAGCAGTTCTTAGAATCTCTTAATCTCATACTTACTGTTTCACATAAAGATAGTAATACCTTATGTGCCGCTTCTTTATCCTCTACATCAAAGGGAATGGTTGTAGAATTTCCTGTTTATGCTAATCTAATATTAGGTCAAGTGCTCATTGAAAACTAGCTTAGATTTAAAGTCTATAATTATTAATTGCAATAAAAATTTTTATTTGTTATTTTAGAAAAGTTTTTAACATAGATAAAAAAATACTCACTATGCGATTTTGCATAGTAAGCATTTTTAAATTTTCTTTTTATATGTTTTAGAAGTAGTAATTGGACATAGCCGATTCTTATCAAACTGATTAACTTATTTCTTAGTATTGGAATAATCCTAATTCTATGGATAATTAGAAGTTGATTTCACTCATCATTTCTTAATATTAAAACAACTTTATTGCCTTTTTTCTGAGGTTTATCAATAATTATTCCTAATGGTGATAATAAGTTTGTCTCAATATTTGAAGTTAACTTTTAGGAAAATCTATATTCAAAACTATCACTTCATTTAATATCTGCCATTTCTATTACCCCTCTCTTTCAAATTGAATTCCATCTATATTCCTTATAACCTTTGATATAATATGTAATGTTTTCACAAAACTACAGCTTGATACCAGCATCATATTATAATCCTAGTTATGAATTGTTAATATACAAACGTTTATCTATCTCAGAAATTCTATTATTACTATTAATAAAGTAAAAGTAAAGATTATCTACTATAGGAATCAAATCAATCTTATGTTCTTCAGAAAGCTTAAAAGATAAATTATCAATTAGAATTATATATTTAGGATCTCCATCAACAGTTTCAGCATAAAAATCCACTAATCCAAATAGTTTCTGTTCTTTTATATTTTGACTTCTTTTCTCTAGTTCATATTGCTCAACTACATGTCTATAATCTTTAATCATCAATCTTTTGTTTGGTGAGTTATCTGGAATCAAGCTCATTCTGAGAATACATTTAGGAGGTTTCATTTGAATAGTTCTTTCTCTTTCTATTTCCTCCATTCTTAGTTCTTGCTTTTCTTCAATCTCTATGAGCCGTGCATTCATTTGATTGATTAATGCAGAGTTATTAGTATCAATATTTGTTGCCCTATATTTTGATAGTTTTTCTAAAGTATCTTTGTATTGAGCTTCAAAGGTTCTCTTAAGAAATTCACTTTTCTTATCTAGCTTAATGTTTCTACTATTTTTCTCATTTATCAATTTTCTATGAGAATACTTAATAGCATTTGATAAAAGTGTACTATTGTTATTATCTTTCAATACTCTAACTTTATTTTCAGTATTTATTCCTTGAATAAAATAACTATCAAGTTCAAATACTTCATTCTCATTATTTCTAGCTAGGTAAACAAGCTCTTTAAGAAGCTCCCTTCCTGTACCATCTACAATATTTAATTCATATATTTCCACTTCCAATTTCTCTCTTGTTGAGTAAGGTAACTCTACTTTTTCAATTGCAATAGCTTCAAGTTCTTTTTCTGTTAACGCTATTGAAAGCCTAAAAATAGGATGATCGTTTTGCATAATTACAACATGTTTTAATGGATCTTGTTCAAAGTCAATATCATACTTTGAATATTTTAGAAATGATTCTTTCATGTTTATATTTAATTTTCTTTTTGCAAAATCTCTAATTGACTTAGGTAATCTTTCAATACGTGTTACTTTTTCAGTATCATAGATTTTAACATTCTTATTAGCTAATGTAGAATTAGCAAATTGAGAATACATTCTTGGAGATGGGGTATTTAACACTAGTTGATTATGAGTACTCCTTATTCCTGGTAAATCAAAACTATTGTCGTCAAGCCTCTCGGATTTAGCAAGGGCTATTAGCTTTACATGTTCTTCTGATAACACTCTTTCCATTTTACTTATCAACTCATCCAAGTTTGTTCTATTTCTTACAGCTTCCTCCATAAGAGTTGCTAAGCTAATATTATTATCTTCCAAAACATCCCCTATAAAGTCAAATACCAAGTCCCTACCAATATCCTCCTTCATTTGCTCCATTTTTGAAAGAAGTCTAGACATTACATCTCCTTCTCTAGTATTTTTTGCTACTAAGTTGAAGACAACTACATTATTTTTTTGCCCTATTCTATGAATACGACCCATTCGCTGTTCTAGCTTATTTGGATTCCATGGAATATCGTAATTAATCATCTGATTACAAAATTGTAGATTTATAGATTCCCCCCCTGCATCAGTAGCAAGCATAATTGGAGCACTGTTTCTAAATAGTTCAACTTGAGTTCTTCTCTCATCCATAGAATACTTACCAATAATCTTAGCTATAACAGAAACATTTTCTTTCAATTTTGCTTCTAGAAAATTTAAAGTATCAACTGCCTCTGTAAATATTAATATTTTTTCTCCCTTTTCGATCAATCCCTGAGGACCAAATAGGGTTTTCTCCAACTCATTATATTTTCTATCTACTGCTCTCTTTCTTATAACATCCGCCTTTAATACAAGATCATCTACTATTTCCATTTCCTTCTTAAGTTCATCAATATCTAGTGAATCAGCACTTTTTTCTAATAAATCTTCAATTTCATCCTGTTCATCATAGTCCTCGTCTTCATAATCTTCAAAACCTAATTCATCTAACCTTCGTATTATATCTTCTTGTTCTATAATTGTTTTATCTAATAGCTCCCGCAACCCCTCTTCTCTTCTTTCTAAAGAGTGATAAATTGCTTCCACAGAAGAGCTTAATCGCCTTTGCAGTAGCATCATTGCAAAACTTGTACCCTTATTTCCTCTTTGTTCCGCTCGATTAAAATGTTCACTCACATAATTTGTAACATCTCTATATAGTTGCAACTCTTCTAAGCTTAAATCAAATTCTATGGTTTTAGTTTTTCGTTCTGGGAATATTGGAGTACCATCGAAGTTAACCATTTGCTCTTTTAGTCTTCTAATTACAAAAGGATTACTTTTCTCTTTTATTGTTTCATCTGAAGATATATTGGCGAATATATCTTCATCAACTAATTTTAATAAATGTCTATAGTTTTCTACATCACCTTTATGAGGAGTTGCTGTAAGCAATAATCTATGCTCTGTATTTTTCAGCAAAGATTCTCCTAATTGATATATCTTTGTTTTTTTTGTCTTTTTTACTTTGCTTCCTTGTGTATATGCTGCCATTTTATGAGCTTCGTCTACAATTACCATATCATAATTAGCCTCAATAATAAGATCCTTAACATCACTTCTGGATGCCCAATATAATGAGGCCAAACAAAGGGGGTATTCATCAAATGGATTCCTACTATCAAAATCATTTAATGTTGTTCTTGTAATAATTTTAAACTCTTCATCAAATTTTGTTTTAAGCTCTTCCTGCCATTGCTTTAAAACTAAAGGGGGAACCAGTATTAATATTCTTTCAGCACAATTTCTAGCCTTTAATTCTCTAATAAGCATACCTGTCATAATAGTTTTACCTGCTCCTGGGTCATCAGCTAGTAAATATCTTACTTGTGGTACTTGAAGCATGTTTCCATAAACTGCCTCTATTTGATGTGGTAATGGTATAACTTTTTTACTACCTAGAGCTCTAACCATTGAATATTTTTCATCTATTTTAAAGTAGAAGTATTCTAGATATCTTTGAAATTCACTGCCAGAAATATAATCACTCATAACCTCTGGTATGTTTAATTTTTCCATCGACTGTAGCTGAAAGCTTTCCATCATTGTTTCATAATATTTATTGCTGCTTCTTCCTAAAGCTTCAATAATAAAAAAGTTTTCGTCAATAGATTGCACTTTCTTAATTTCAACAGTTTCAGGCCAGCTACTCCCTCTGACTATATCACCTACATTTATCATAATTATTACCCCTTACATTTTAAAAAGAATCATAAATTCTCATTTCATATTCAACATCTTTATATATTGAATTATCTTTTATATCTTCCAATCTCAATACCACTATCTCACCAATTTTATAGGATTTCTCTTGAATTATAAACGATACATAATTTACTCTTTTATTTGCTTCCTCATCTGAATCAAATGTTATATTTATTTCATTGGAAATTCTATTTTCACCTTGGTAAAAGGCAGCCTTTAAAGATCTCTTTCCATAATTACTATCTACCTTTTGCTCTTGAAAGAATATTACTTTAAAATTGTAATTTGTTATTATTCTTTCATTTGTTATTATTATTGATACTCTTTGCTCTTCTTTCTTTCTATTTTGTCCCCTTATCTCCTTATAAGACAATACTGGGATTATTACTTCTTGAGGCATCGCTCCTCCATGAACAAATCTTAATCCTCCGCCTTTTGATTTAAATCTATTTAATCTAGATGTGATAACTGTATCAAGACTTATTCCAATATAATTCATATTTACTTTATTAGATCCCTCTGGTATTGATAATCCTTTTCCTATAGCAAATCTTTTATTTCCATCAACTACAGTACCCTCTACAGAAATAGCTTTATATTTTTCGTCTATCTTTTCTGTCTGGTAAATGAATCCATGATCACTAGTTACAAATATTCTTACAGCACTATAGCTCCCTATAAGTTTTAAAAGTGAAGATTTAAGTTCATCTATTGCATCACTAACAACTTCATACGTATATCCCTCTGACTTAAAGCTATCCCCTGTAGCATCAATTCTGTCATGATATAGGTAAACTAACCTTTTCCCCTTAATGAGTTCTTGTCCTTCACTTATTTTTAATGACATAAACTCAGGTAAAGATAAAGCTATAGCTTCATCAATATTCTTTTTCAATATCTTATTCCTATTTTCTAAACCCTTTGTACTGATATCATCTTTATAAACTACACCTTTATCATCTATGGATATATTAACTCCTGGAAGTAACGCTGCCATACCAAGCTGTGTATAGGAAGGTATGGTAGCTAAAGCTGGCATAACTTCTACTTTAGAATTTATCCTATCTCTTAATTTCTCTTCTAGTTCTTTAGCACATTCATACCTAAATGCATCAGATATTATAACAAATACTTTTTCAGAAGTTTTATCAATTAAAGGTTTAATTTTTTTATTATAAAAATCAAATTGATTTAAGAGTTTATCTATATTCCAATTTTCAGAAAGTTCATTTTTAATAATTGTATCTGTCCATTGTGCCAATTTATCAAGAAAATAATTACTATACCATTCACTAAAGTGTTGTACTAAAGTGAAAAAAAAGTCTGGTTGACCAGCACTAGTATATTCTCTTACTAGATTTCTGTATATTTTATCTATATTATACTGCTGATTAAAATAAGAATTAACCCATTCAGATGCATTTTTAGGCATATATGTACCTTTAAATTTTTGCTTTTCATTGTAAAGTTTTAGTGAGTAGTTTAATATCTCATAATAATTATTAATCTTCTCTTCAAAAATCCATATAGATAGATTTCTATAATCTAATATCTTCTTCCAAGAATCATAATTTGCTGTTTCATTTACAATTTCCTCTATAAATCTTTTCATCAACAACTTATCAATAACTTTAAAAGTGCTGCATCTATAAAAATTTAAATATGACTGTTGAATAAAGATATCTTCAATCTGCCACTTACTTTCAATATTGGCTAAATAATTAAGTACAAATTTATTCTTGTCATTAGATTTAATCAAATCTTCAAAAAAAATATTACATACATTTATTGCACTAGACTCATATATATATTTAAAATCTGCTGGAAGAGTAAATCCTATATTTGAATTCAAGTTGCAATATATTAGTGTGTTTAAAAGGATCTCTAATGATCTATCTTTATATTTTATTCCAAAATGGTTATACACTACATCCCAGAAACTATCAATGTCATATAACTTTGATATATTTTTAATAGCATCATTAGTTTCATCTAATTCTTTGGTTAAAGTAACTTTAACTACTTCTTCAATTCTCAATGAATTTGTACCGGTAAGAACACATAACATACCTAAAGCCAATTGATCCATTGAAGGATTAGTTGTAAGTATTTCCTCAAGCTTTTTACATCTTTTTTTATCATTAAAGAACCTAATATTATTGCTAATAAATTCCCTTACATTTAAATGTTCTAATCCATATCTATTTATTATAAGAGCTATATCATCAGCACTAAATTCCTGTGAATACAATAAAATATCTATAAGAGGATTCTCTCTATTATTTGGCTTTTGAAAGTTTGCATATAATAGATAGTCACTACTTTTATCTATAATTTCCAGTTGGCACCTAGTTTGAAAAGTATTATTTTCTTTAATCTCCCACAACTTCACACCGAGTTCAAACAGTTCATTTATAACTAGATCTATATCTCTAGAAGAATTTGTATCATACCAAAATACTATATTTCTATTGTCCTTAACACTAAACTTTTCTTTTAGTTTATCTATATAATCCACTTTCACACCTTCTTTAAAAATTCTAGTTTTTAAAAAGCATAGGACGCTAATCCTATGCTATAACTCTTATTTAATTTTTGCAAGTATAGGTTGAAGTTTCTTATAATTTTCAACTACACCATCATCTAAATCTAATTCGATTTTTTCACTAGCAAGTTCAGCTAAAGTTTTATCAAATACTAATAATTCATTCTGCATTTGTTTCAAAAGCTGCAGTTTCTTATTCATTTTTTTCCTTTCAGCTGTAGTTAATGAAGGGTTATCTAAAAGCCTTAAAATTTGTTTTTCTTCATTAGCATATTTAACCTGTAATTCATGTAAATAGCTTAACCTAATTGTCGCCAAAGTTTCAGAATTATATCTATGCAAATAAATTAAACAACTAAATGCTTTAAGCTTACCTGATACTATTAGCCAATATATAGGTCTTTTCTTATACGTTTGAACATGATCATTATAGAATTCATTTAAGAAATATCTTCTTATAGTATCTTTAGACGATTCATCTTCTTTCTTCCCTAGAGTTTCTGCAATGAAATCAAGATTTTCTGATATGGTATCCTCACCAAACGTAACTTTAACAAATTCAGAGAATCTATCAACTATATCATATTCAAAGTAGCTATCTTGAAGAATTGGCATTATATTATCTTTATCAGCTTTAAACGTGGTGTATTTTGATAGGTCAAATTTACCACCAGCGAATACAATACCTTCTTGATCTAATGAGTATCTACCTAAGATACAACCAACAGCATAGGAAATAAAAGATTTTATATCCCTTAATTTATCTGCCATAGTTATCGTAATTTCTTCCTTATTTACCTCAGCACTTAATTCACAGCTTAAACCATAACTTTCTATAATTATTTCATTGATTTTTTCTTCATTATGTTTAATTTGATTAAACCTATTTTCACTTAGTATCTTCCATTCTTCAAAAGCTTCTCTTATCGTCTTTTTACTCTCATTGAAATTCAATAATGGATTTCTCCTAAAATCCCATGATACTTCAAAAGAATCCCACTCACTTCTACTTATCTCAATATTTTCTTTAGCTAACACCTCAAGTTCTCTATGAGAAAATAGAGATTCCACTACAGGTAATTGTTTTAAATTACCAACTTGAAAGCACATTGTTTGATTTATAGCATCTTGAAAAACCATAGACAATTTACTACATAAAAACGAAAGAATGATATATAAGTTGTCTTTAGTTCCAAATATCGCTGGTCCCCTATTATCCCTAATAAAACCTTCAGGAAAAAATCTCGCAGAAAAATAATTTGTTGTTATATCTGACCAAGTAATTCCTTTTCGAAAATTATACTGCTCATTTCTTATAGTTGATTTTTTATGTTGCTTAATCCTAGATCCGTTGTTTTCATAGTCTACAATAAAATCAAAATTTCCATACCATTTTCTTGCCTTTCCACCTTTTAAGTATGGATACCATTTAAAATTATATATATCTTTACTATGTTTATTAAACTCTAAGAATATATTATCTTTATTAACTTCAAACCAAAACCTTACAAACACATCATTCTCTCCGGTATCAATTCCCTTCTTGATATTATATAATTCACCAAGTGATGTACATTTATTAAAAAGACTGAGTATTTTATCACTAGCTTGATAAGCTATAGTATATTCAGGTATTAGGGCGAACTTCTCACTTTCAATTGAAAATCTATAGTTTACATTATTATTAATTGCCTCCAAAAGTTTTATTGATTGATTTTCGCTACCTTTAAAATCTGATAACCTGATATATTCACCTTTTGTATTACTATTATAATTTCTCAATGTGAATGTACATACAGGTACACAAGCAACCTCAAATGCATTATATTCAAGTTGTACTAAAGATGTAATATTTTTATTTGTAATTAGGTTTTTACGCAAACTTTCATATGATGATAAGTACATCCAAACATAAGGAGTAATAAAACCAATTTGACCATTCTGTATAATCTTACACATACTGAAACTTACAAAAGCTGCAAATAAATCTGTATTTACTTCTGTATACAGTTTATTTATAAATTCTTTTAATTCTGTATTCATATATTTATTTGATAAATACGGAGGATTAGTAACTATTACATCATAAACATTCACCATTATTTCGGCTTGCTTTATTAAGTTATCTAACTTTTGTTCAATTTTTTCTCTACTTTTGTGCTCAAATAAATCTCTTCCAGGATTTCTTTTTATGTATTGAAGCCTATTATTAAAAAATTTGACGTCAAATTCATCTATGTTTATTAATGAACCATAAATTTTACTATTATTAAAATGTTTTATGAAAGATTTAGTTTTTTCATAATTTTCACCTAATGATTCACCTGCTAAATAAATAATATCATCATTATTAAATTCATTAGTCTCTTGAATAGAAGCTATATTAAGCTTTATTCCTTCCTCTTCTGTTTTTTCAGCTTCTCTTTCTATATTTCTTAATAGCCTATTATTATATTGCATACCTTTCATTATTATTGAAAAACAAGCTAGCTGATATGCTCTATCGTCTATGTCTAAACCATAAAGATTATTTTCAATAATAAGCTTAGGTATATTCTTACTCATATACCCACATTTCTCATATATCTGATATAACACATCAAACATATAAACTAATATATGACCTGATCCACATGCCGGATCAAAACATTTAATATGCTCGACTCTCAACTCTTTATTTATATATGGTGTAAGCTTCTCCTCAAAATCTGGCTCTGGATTAGGATTTTCAAGATAAAATTCCCACTCTTTTTTTAAATCTTCATGTTCTGGATGTGATTCTATCCAGTACCTTCCTAATGAGTTTTGCACCATATATCTTACTATCCAATCAGGAGTAAAAAGCTGAGTTGCAAAGGGTATCTCCTCTTTTTTATATTTCTTTTTAGCCTTTATTACCTCATCCTTTTTCTCAGAAATGTAATATTGATATAACCAGCCTACTACTTCTACATCAGTAAAGTTATCTTCTCCTAAATCAGAAACAAGTTTGCTTAAAACAGAAGTTGGTGATAACAAATTATCTGGTAATAGCATTTCTGTATAATCATTTATTTTTTCAAAAAGGAATGGAAGCATTGTGCTTAACTCATTACATTGAGCAATTAAAAGCTTTTTGAAGGCTTCTTCCTCTTTCTTATCTCTCAATAAACTCTCTATTTCTACTGTATCGATATCTAATCCAGATTCATTATAATACTTAATAATATCAGGCTCTGATTTTCCTTCAACTTCGCTAGATAAAACCCTGATATGAGAAGGTAAATAGTCATTAATCTCCATATACCTTAAAGCAATAAATCTATTAAACCAAGTATAAGCAACTTGTTCAATTAGCATTTCATATCCGATTCTATCTTGTTCTGCTATAAGTTTTTTATATGACTTTTCATAACCTTTCGGATATTGTTTACCACTAATGAGTACAAAATCTTCTCCTATTTTTAATTCCCCATTTTTATCTTTAAAAATACCAAAATTATTAATTTTAACTTCAACTTGATTAATCAGTTCGGTTCTTGCAAATACTGAAAAATCCCTCAGTGCCTTTTTATCCACGCTATCACCTCTAGTTTATTTTTTTATAATCAAATCATTATCTTTCAATACAGAAATTAATTGATTCTTCAACTTCTCTTTGAGTGTATTAAAATATCCATCAAGCTTTTGTAATGAATCAACTTCTATTTCATCCATTTTTATATTTGCAAGTATTTCTGATATAGATATTTCTTTTTTAGGTTTTGCTTTATAAGTATCTCCAGAAGGGTCCTTTACCTCTGGTTGATTATTTAAATTGCTAACATAATCATCTATAGCTTTCTTGAATGTCTCTAATTGACTCTTTAACAATGAAGATGTAGCTAATATGGTTGCAAAGCTATTTAACTTATCAAATCCACCAATAGTAGCTAACAAAGGTTTCTTTTTTTCTTGAATTATATCTAATATACCTTCAACATTGGAATAGAAATCCTCAATTGATTTTATCTCATGAATAACTTCGTCTATATATTTTCTTTGATTTATTCGTTCATTTTCTTTTTCTTGATCCATTTCTATTTTCATATTACTTATTGAAATTCTAGTTTCTGGTATTCTGTTGAAGGATTTTTCATCCTTCAATATTGATTCAATATTTACTTTAAAATTATGAATATTACTATTTCTTGAAGAAAGAATAGCTATTTCTTCTTTATTATTAATTAAAAAATCTACTGCATTATCGAATAACTCAATAGGTGTTTTGTTATAGAAACTATTAAGATCTTCCAGCTTATCAAACCAATCCTCTAAAGTTTCTTCACGCTCAATTAATTCTTTTACTAGCTGCTCTGGATCTGTAATATATTTTAATTCTTCCACTTCATTTTCAAGTTTCATCATCAACATATTACCTGGATAAGGATAATTATTATTTTGCTTTTTCTGTCTTTCCTTTATTACTTTAATTGGGTTGCTCATTTGTTCAATTACATTATCTTTTATTATCTGTGCAATTCTATCATAAGTTTCCCCTACTTCAAATATGCTAAATAAGTTTTTCATTACTCTTGTAATTTTATTTTTTATCTCTCTTGGTATTTCAACCTCTAATTCCACAATGATTTTTTCTTGCTCTGCAATTTTCATTAATCGATCTATAAATTGTGGATGATTAATATTAAAATTTTCTCCTAAATATTTTAGTTTAATTTTATTTTCATTTATAAGTAATGCTAAAAGTCCTAAAGTATCATTTTCATTCCATCCAAATGGTATTCCTGAAAAATTATTAATTACATCTCTTACAGTCTTTTTTTCATATGAGTTTGATGAAATTAAGAACTCCTTAACTTCTTCAAGTGCAAGATAGTTGCTTCTCTGTCCACTTATATCAACCTGTTCAACTTTGCCATTTTTCACATAATCTAAAATAGTCTGTTTAGCAATTTTAAGTGGTATATTATCATTAATATAGTATAACTTAGTAAATGTGTTTCTAATTAATTCCTCAAGTGCTTTATCTATTTGATTTACTACTTCTCCAGAGTAACTAAACTCCTTACCTTGAATATAAAACCTTGCATTCTTACATGCTTTTTCTAATGCCTGCTGCCCCTTTTTATCGAATTCACTAGTTTGTTCTAATTTTTGATCAAGTATTTTTCGCTGAGAAGATGTAATATTAGAACTAACTTTTCTACTATATTGAGTTAATTGTTCTGAATATGTGAATGCTTCTTCATAATCTTCACAGTTAGTAGGAAGTAACATTACTATATTACCAGTTGTTGAATCCATCTTAGCCTTGGATTCCTGTATATCACTACTATAAACTTGAAGAGTGATATTATAAATTGCATTTCCCTTTCCATAATCATTAAATTTTCTATTAAAAGAAAAATCATAGCCTCCCTCTACTCTTATACTCGTTTTAGAGTAAATGCCTCCAAATAATACATTGGCTATCTTTGCTTTTATTTTGTCATCCTCTATATAGATTCTTTTAATTTCATTATTCATTTCTTGCTCTTCATCACTTAAAAATCTATATGTACCATCAGCTAACTTCTCAATAAACATCTTACTTTCTAAATGATTAAGTGCTTTAACAACTTCTTGTTGAATATTGTTCCTAACTGAATTTATGTTATTTATAAATAGTGTTGTTATATTTTCAATGCTTGATTTTATATAATCAAGGTCTTTTATCATATATAGGGTCTTTAATACTTTAACGTCAAAATCACTTATTTCAGTTCTTGCGGATCTATTAATTGTCTTAACTACACTACTGTCTAGAAATTTTTCTATAGTATCATAAAATTCTGCAAATATAGATATTCTATCAGTATCTTCTTTTTGCATTTTCTTTGCTATTTCTTGAAAGGCATTTAATAATGAACGCTCTCCATAAGCTAGATGCTTTCCCGCTTCTCCTTTTATTCTAACCTTCTCAAAAACATCCTGTAACAATAAGAATTGATACGGAACAAAAGGATAGCTCTCTGCAAACTCATCACTTGTAGAATACCCAGAAATAAGCCTATCACTCTTATTATCGAAGGTTAGCATATTTTTAATGGATTGCTCTTGAGTTTCATATTTTGCTTTTAAAAAATCAAATTCTGGTCCTTTTTTCTTTAATAATCTCTTTTTTATAACTTCATCTGCATTTGAACCAGATAACAATAACCTTGTTGCAAATCTTCCTTGAATTTTTGAAAAATCATCGCCTTTTACAGCATCAATCTTTTCTTGAGAAGTTACAATTACCCAAGCTTGACCCTTTGTATAGTTACCTAAATCCTCAATAACTGTTTGTAAATTAAGCATTAATCCTGTATTTCCACCAATATACTGTCCAATTTCATCAATAAGAAAAATTAACCTATAGTCTTTTCCTTTTGATTTACAGTAAGCTGCTACTAATTTTGCAAAGCTTTCTGAATCAATAGAAAATGTTTGTCTAATAGTATCTAAGAAAGTTCTAGCTGTATCCTCATCATACCCTATCCGTATTAAAGAATCTGCAAATACTTTTCTTTTTAAAGCTATCTTACTTCTACTTTCTTCCCAACTTGAATCAGTAGCTTCTCTAAACTCTCCTTTAAAATCCTCATATTTACCCTCTTCATCTAATTTCCTTTCCAAATCTGCTATCCAAGGTGTTGTTGAATATCCAAGATAACTATTAAAAACCTTTAAAAATACATCAAGTATTTTTTCTTGATCATTAGCATTTGTAGTGGTTTTGGACTCAACATTAAATAGTATTGCATCACTTGGAGATTCATCTACTTTCTTCATTAAATCCAATAGGTATTTATTATCTGTCTTTTCTTCAAAAAAAGAATAAGCACTTTTACCATTAGCTATTTTATGACCTAAAATATATGACAATATCTTCAAAAAATGTGATTTACCTGATCCAAAAAAACCCGATATCCATACACCCATCTTATCTGTATTCTTATTTAAAGTTGACACATAATGTTCATAAAATTCTTCTAGCCTTCTTGTTCCCTCTTTAGTCATAACATATTCACTTAGTTCTTCAAAAACGATATCATCTTGTTGCTGACCTGCTTGAATTACTCCCTGAATATTCCTATTTATATCTTTTTTAAATAAATTTCCAATAAAAATCTTCGAATCCATTCCATCTCACTCTCCATATTATCTATTTATCTTAAATGCTCTATAATAATTTTTACTTTCAAAAATATTAAAAAGACTTAGTGTCTCCATGGTATATGTACCTGGATAAAAGCCTATTACTGGAATACTTACTTTTTTGTCACCTAGCTTACTGAAAACTTCGTGCAACCCTATAAACTGAAATACACTTCCCACCCCTGTTATAAAAAGAACATCATATCCTTCTATTTTACTTACTAACAGCTCCATTAAGCTTCCGTCTTCAATTATTGGAGATATAACATCCCTAATAAATAATTTTGTTCCATCGTATTCTTCACATTCAAATAATGCCTCTTGACCTTCATCCTCAAAATATTCAAGAATAAGTACCAGTAAGTTAATATTTATTATTTTCACTTTAGACTTTGCTATAATTAATTCTATCTTTTCCCTCATTATCAATTCTTCTTTAGGATTATAGTCGTATATATAATAAGGTACTTCATTAGCCAAACCATCACTTTTTAAAAACCTATCACTATGTATAAAATTATATAATTCCTTCATATTAGTACCCCTATTCATTAAGAATATAAATTAAAATCTTTCTGTACTCTTTATGATCTTTTATATACATCTTTAAATCATAACTTATTTGAATTGGAGTTATTAAGAATTCTTTATTTCGCTTTTCTACCAACCCACATTGAGTACAAAATTCTAACACTCTACTTCGTACCTTTTTTGATGTGTTCACAGTCCATCCAGCTACAACATCACTTTGTTTTGCTTTTTCATCAAAAAAAGTATTTATATCAATTATACTGATTTCTTTTTTACGGTTTATCCAATTATAACGAATGACTTCTAATACAAATTCCCTTGCTATTCTAAATGATCTTAAAAATGTGTAAAATAAAATTACCAAACTATCATTAATGTTTCCTTTTACATAAAACGTCATCATCTCTTCATCTAAAAAAGTTATCCTTCTATTAATTTTACCTAAATTTTCTTTGATAGCTGCAACACTTCTCATATTAAAAAGATTACTATCTATTACAATATCTCTAATTTCATCCTTAGTCTTACCTTCAAGATATAATTCAATAACCTGCCTCATTTCATTCTGTATAAGTCTTTCTGATGTAAACCCACCTGAATACTCTTGCATAATATCCTCCTAGATGTCTTTATATTGTAATGTTAAATATTCAATACAAAATTAGAATATAAAAATAGTAAATAATATATAGTTTTATTATTTTTCAGTTTCTTCATAATTCCTTTTATTATTAATTGTTACCTAACTCCACTAATTCCATGTAAATTAATAACATCATATAAAATATCTTAACTCACAAATAATCTTCATATATCCATGCTTAAAAGCTATATAGTCTTTCATTAAATTATATAATTTTAATCATAATTCTACAATGTAAACTTTCAATAAAAGTTTAAAATTCCATAAAATACAAGATAGTTGTAAAACTCTAAGTGTATATTTTTATTAAATAATCATAAAAACATATAAAATAATAGCTACAATCTCTAATTCTCACATTAAACAGCAGCTATATTTCTCTTTAAAATATACTACCTGAAACTCATCCACATTCTTTGTAATAATCTCAGTTTTAAAAGTCATTATCAAATCCTTTGCTACCATTCATTTCTTTCCTTCAAGCTGTTGTATTATTTTTTGTAAAACTAACAGAATATAATGACATCTTATTGTGTTATAGAACTCTTCTTTAACTTCTAGTATTAAGCATTTCAAAGTTTTTGCAATTTGGTGAGTCCTTGATCCCACTAGAGACATTATTGCATTACCAACTCAATGTATATTCATTTGAGTTCTTAAACAAATTTAAATTTTATGTCTTAGCATGGGTTTTGTAAAAGTATTAGAACTCCTCCTATTATAACAATCTATTATCTTTAACTAAATATATATAAGTTTAGTTAAAGATATATATACTTATTTTTCAATAACCCTATATATCTTAGACTGTACAATTCATGGAGGATACAAATTGTCGCCCTCCCAATGACATTGGATATTAATCATTGAATCTATATAATTTTTCTTATCAATATCATTATTAAATTGCATAAAAATAGAGTGACATTTTTTCAGTATAGAAGATCTGTCACCCTTATAACTTACTTCTGGTATATCACTAATTGATTCTTCATTGTCCTCTAACAATTCATAATTAATATTATCATTTATGCTATCATCACTTTTCTTATAATCTAAGAAACTTACTTTTTCTATTTCTTCATAGTCATTTGATTTTTTATTATCTTCAACTTTTATTTCTTCTTTGTTAAACTCTTCTTTATTATCATCCTCATTATTTTTTGAAGGGTAATCTAATGTGTAAAGGTTTGAAGTTTGTCCTCCTTTCTCTCTAAATCGGCTGTCCTTCTTTACAAAGCCAGCTTCTAAAAGAATTATCATAGTTCTTTGAATAGTTCTTGTAGATACTCCACAATCACTAGCTATGGTTTTAATTGAGGGAAAACAAGTTCCCTCACCATTAGCTCTATTTATAAGATAGAAGATCACTTGCTTTGCTCTACTTGGTAAATCTGATTTATATACTCTATCTAATAATTCATACTTTTTCATTGAAAAACAGCCTCCTTCATACTCTTAAATTTCAATAATATAATCCTTTAATATTTCCTTAAATATCTTTTCATTTACTTTTCCATCAAATAAACTTGGCGAATATCCTGAGAAAAACACTTCATTATTTTCACTTTCTATTAATTTCTTCAAATTTGTTCTAGCAGCCTCAGGTACAAATGATAATAATGTGCAAGTATTAATTCCTTCTTTTATATTTAATGCTTCTTTAAGACCTTCTAACTCATAAGGTTTAGCTGTGCTGCAAAGAATCCTTACTTCACAAGTCTTAAATATAGATATTGTTGCAGCATTTAATACTCCTATATCAAAAACATTAAAATTATATTCATTAGGAAATTGCTTATCTGGATAATATTCTACCCCTTTGTATTTAAAGCTCTCTCCATCATCTTTTATGAACTCATAATAATCAGCAATATTCTTTAGATGATTGTTACAATTGGCTTCTGTATAACTAACCTTAGCCCCTAATTCATACAGATAATTGTTTAAATTAAAAGCAGTTGTAGTTGTACCAACTTTTCTTGATACTCCTGCAACTGCAATTTTTATATCTTTATGCTTAAATATATGTTGTGAAATTCCGTCTGAAGTATTACTATCTCTTGTAAAATGTTCTTCATATGTCATTCCTTCATCACTTATGCATTTTAGAATTTGTTCCTTAATTTCTGCTATATTAGTAGCTGTTATAATATTGTAAATTTTTTCATCAATTAAATCCTTTATTAAAGATTCTTCTTTTTCCTTTCCTTCAGCAAACACTATAATTCTTGAATCATACATAACTTTAAAAGCCCTCAAAGCCTCAATAATTTCTTTATTTGTATCCTTTAATGCTTTCAAATCAATTGCTACATAACTATAATGACTTAAATTTCTCATGTCATGGATAACAAACTTATTTAAATAAAACTCTCCTGATAACTTTTTTATAATAAAACCTTTCTCATTCATTAGAAAATCAAATATTCCTATATTTTCATTACTTGATATATACAAAAGCATTGTACTCCCCCCTTGCTGCAATCTTAAAATCTGAGGGTATTTTAATAGGTTTATTTTGTGGTTTAAAAGTAAACAAAAGAATAATTCCTACCAAAACGATTATGATATAAATAAAAAGTTCTATTAATGATTTCTTTTTCATCTCCATGCTCCTTTTTATAATTTATTTTCCTATTATCCAAAATGGACCACCTGCATCAGCACCTTTGTTAGCTTCATTTAAAATAATTGACAAATCCCATTCTTGTTCACTTCTTTTTCTACTTACAGGATCAGCAACAAGAATTTTTCTATTTCCGGTTACTCCTCTAAGCACTATAAAATGTCCTGAACTTGTAAAGTGTCCTTTAGCCATTATTGCTATAACCAACTTTCCACTAGAAAGAGCATCTATTAGCCTTTGAGGTTCATCTGCTGTACAACCTTCTACTTGTAATCCAAAATGCTTTGCTCCATCTGGAATTAAAGTATGGTAAGAACCTGCACCTTCACAATAATATCCATTATCATAAGCCCACTGGCTCATCTGCACTGGATCAACTTTTTTATCTGTAAGACTTGAAATTGCTATTGAAAGGGAAGTTGGACCACAGCCACTTCTTCCTATAGTTCCTGTTCTACCATATGGTTTGTCTTTCCATCTTGCGTCTGCTTGGTTATAATAAGCTACTTCCGTAGATCCATCTTTAAAAGATATACCTGAAAAGTCTAGTCCACTACTTTCTATATAGCTTTTATCATTTGGATTTATTAACTGCTCATAGCTATATTGATTTACAAGACTTTCAACCTTAGCTATCTCAGCTCCTGAAAAATGAAGCTTTATTGCTTCAAAAGGATTGGTCAGAATATACACCATAAAAGTCAAAATAAAAAGCACCGATATTAACGGTGCTAAAATAATAAGTATTGTTTTATACCTTGCTTCTTCATCTTTTACAGCTTGTACAGCTATTTTAGCAAGAGTTGCTGCTGTTTTAAGTTCTATTGCCATATAAACGCCTCCTGTTTTTTATTTTGAAGGAATAAAAATAGCACCTAAGTTCTGACAGATGCTATTTTCTTGATTATTTAGTTTTAAATTTCAAATGAATATACTATGGATAGATAATTAGAATTTAAATTACCACAGTACATTACTCCAAATTCCTATAATATAGTTTGAATATAACAAGTGCACTTTTAACCTCGGAGATACTAATAAAAAGAAGATGATCTTGCTACAAACAATCAATTACATTTTCATCCTTTAAGCTCTACTTTTTAATTTCAATTTGAATCTCTATGAGCTCCCCCTTACCTATACCTTCTGGTAATAATTGCTTTGGTATATTAATGACTTTTCTATTTTCTAGTTCTACAATCGCAAAATCTTGTTTGAGATTTTTAACAATCATTGACTTATTTACAGTATTGTTTTTTTTAAAATTAGAATTAATAATGTTTATACCAAATAAGACTAAGCTCATCTGAGTTAACATTTGTAGTGACACCAAAAACTTAGTTATTAAGCTACTAGGATATATGTCACCAAACCCAATCGTTGATAACGTCGTTACACTAAAATATAAAAATGTAAAAAGATTATTCGAACCAGATTTTACAAAGAACCACTTGCTGGTCAAATTATATATTATTGCAAAGGAGAAAACTTCAAATACAATTATACTTAATAGAGCAACTATTCTTTCAGTATACTTAGATTTAAATTTTAATATAGTTATTTTTTCCCAAATGAATATTATCACTTTTGTAAATATACTTTCATACTTTTCGCTTTTTATTTTATTTTCATTTTCCCAATAAAAAAAAATACCTATGGAAATTGTTATTGTCACTATTTCGATAATCATTTGAATTAGTACCATACATTGTGCCATTTGAGATGTAGGCGTAATATCTCCATATCCAGTAGTTGTAAATGTAACCAAACTAAAATAAAAGAAATGTGATATCAATTTTATAATCCCGAAAGGTGTCAATTGAAAATTTATAATCAAATCCTTAAAAGAATCACTATCAACAATATATAGATATGAATATGATATACCACATAGTAATACTATTCCGAGTATCAAAACAAATAATCTATATAATTTTCTTTCAAATGTGGTACTTTTATCACTTAAAAATGATGAAATCATTAATATAGAACTATATATCATCATTGATATTGGTAATGCTATTTTAACAAATTTTATAAATACATATGGAACTACATTTAATGCAATCACTAAGCAAATTAGTTGGAAATTTGATGGTTTAATACTACTATCAATCTTACTTGTAACTAGATGCAAATTGCTCACTATTTTAGTAGAATAATATAATAAAAATATATTATATAAAATAAGTGGCAGCTCCTTTATAACAAATGAATATAAATTTGTAGCATCCTTATTATTTTTAACAAATTTCTTTAATTTGCCATTAAATCTTTCATCATTAGATATTTGAATTTTATTATAGCCTTTCCTATCTATCAAAAAAAAGAATGTACCAATAGTTAAAAAACACATCCAAATACATATATATACAACATTGTTTATCGATAACTTTTCTAAGTCGAACATTTTCAAACCACATTTTGTATAAAAGTAGACAACAATTATGTATATATATCTAAATGCTGCTTGACGCAAGTTATCCATATTTATATTATCTTTAAAATTGAATATACTTTTAAATACTACGATAATAAGAGTTGGAATACATAATATTATTATGCTATCTTCAAAAATTGATAGTACATTGATATTAAGTGAACTGTAGCAAATTATCATAAAATAAGTACTCAATACAAATATAATAACCATAGTTAATGTGAATATTGTTTTAACTTTGCTCATTTTTCATCATCCTCTCGTATATTGTACCTACTTGTTGATACATCATCCCCAATGAGTTTTGCCAACTTCTTTAAAATTGTATACTATGAAACCATTTATTTACACATGAAAAATATTCTATATTTATTGTTATTGTAAAAATATATACATTCCATTTTTACCACTTATTATTATTTCTTATAAATTAAACATACAATTATTTTAGTCTAATCTACCTTCATAAATATACTTTCAATTTATGATTTCATATTAACTTTGTCACGAAACTAAACAGTAACATACTTTTATCAGGCTCCCATTATAGATATATTCGTTAATTATATACTACAAGAATATAAAGACTAACTACTAAAATTAGCTTCTAAAATTCATGTCCAATATCAAAGTATCCTCTAATGTTTTGGATTGGCTACGTACCTAAACTTTGGTGTTACTCCACTTAACTAAGGCATGTCTGCTAAATAGAAATCATAGTTGTGAAATATATTAATTTTTTCATCAAACCTGATTATACTTTTTAGCTAAATAACTAATAAATGTCATTATTCTTTCAATCCAATATACAGCGTCTTCGATAGATATATCAGTTATATCAGGGTTACCATGTCTAACATCTGGAAAACCTTCATGAATTCTCTTCCAAATTAAGATTCCATCTTTTAATATGTGTGTATCTCCCCATTTCTGATCTCCTCTTAATTTTTTATCAGCAGATTTTATATCAGCTTCATTTGTAATACTTTTCATAAACGACTCCATAGCTGAAACTGCATCTCTAATAGCATCTTTTCTGCTTCTCAGACCATCTAATGCCCCTTCTCTTACACCATTAATTAATTCATATAAATGTTGCTGTGTTTGTTCACATATTCCTTTTGTAACTTGAATAGCATTAGTTATATCTTCCTGAACTGAATTATCAACTTCCTCTCTAAGAACCCAGCTATAATATAAAAAATTTTTTTCAATATAATAGCCAAAATCATTTTCTTCAAAAATCTCATTAAACTCTTCTATGATACCTAATTGCTCACTTATTTCCAAAATAGCATCCATCAATTTATTAAACTTATTCTGCTGAAGTTCTCTAAAACCGTAATCTAATTGATCAATTAAGAAAGGATATGCATTCTCACTGGTAAGAGGATGTGGTATATTTTTAAACAATATATTTACTATTTCATTTAAAGATACTTCACAACACATTCCCGGTATTACTCCTTCTAATGCACGTATTATCTCTCTAGGCATATCTTTAGTATGATATTTACTATCATCGTAGCTCTTAAAATTTGGATGTTCTTGTAAAAATTTCATTATGTTTCCCCACTTTTTTAATTTTTTATTTAAATTATATGTTAACCCGTATTCCGTATGATTACGGTATTTTTAGGGTTCGTTTTTTATTCCAATTAATAGTTATTTATGACAATAATCTCTTTAACATTTAATATCTGCATATAATTTATATATTCTAATATTTTAGTAAATACCTAAAAGGCTTTGTTAAAAATTCTACTAGTTCATTTTTGAAACTACTCATTATAGGCATATTCTGTCCAGTTTTATGGATAATAAGTAGTTGAAGAAAGTTCCTATTGGTAGTAAATATAATATGAGGGAAGGTCATAATCACTATACACGAAAAATACAAAGTATAGTATATTTTTTATAATAAACTTCATAATGATTCATATAGCTGTTGTGTCAAAAAATTCATTTAATATATTCATATTCCTTTCATCGTATTTAACTAATTGTTTTGTATAAAATCTTTTGCTTAAATCAAACTTATTAAGTAGTCCATAGTCTATAAAATCTTTAATTGTAATAGAAACTCTCTTTATAGGTACTCCAACAACAGCATATTCCTCTTGAAAACAATATATGTAGTCTCCATCATCTTGAATTTTTAAAAGTAATTCATTCAGATTACCACCATCTAAAGCTTCAGCAAACTTATCCCATATGTCTAACCACATAGGTTCTTGGAAAGAAACCGCTCTATAGTTTACAATCTCTCTAGCATCTTGCAACCATTCATAAGAAATTTTGGTATCTATTGTATTTGATAATAATTTATCATCATTACTAAATAAATCAATATAATGACTTATGGTACCTCCATGTGTTGCATTATATTTTTTATTTCTAGTTTTATAAGGAAGTTCATTTTCTTTTAAATGTAGTCTATACATACCATTGAACTGCAATAAAGCATGTCCTCTGCAGGCCAAGGAAGCCCTTATCATATAATATACCGAATAATATAATTTTATTGTTGCCCATGAAAACCGTTTTAAAAAAATTGAATCAATACCTTCCGAAAAACTAATAATTCCATTATAGAAATAGTCAAGGGCATCATCATTTAAGAAACTCTTAAGAACACTAACCTCTCCCTTTGTTAGAACATGACTTTTAAAATCATCTGCTTTTAAACTCAACTCTTCAGGACTGAAAATACCTACAATGCGTTCATATGCTTTTTGTGTTCGATTTCTATCAAAATTTATACTCATTTGTATTTGGCACTTCCCTAAGAACTAATTTTTTGAGGAATTTATAAATCTCATTGCGTTGTTCTTTACCTTGTAAATTCTTAATATCATCTCGGTATATCAATCCCTGCTCATCCATGGCCATAATGGCTTTCATTGTAGTAATTTCAAAAGATTTTAAAATAGCACATTTAGGTATTAAATCTTCACACAAAAACTTAATAGCAGCATGAAATCCAGCATTCATCATAAATGGATTTTGAGATTTTAACCAAATTCCTTCTGATTCATAGTAAAATTTAATGGTCTGAAAAAAATTATTTACTACTTTATATTGAGATTCTAGGTCGCTTAAGTTGTATTGTTGAAATATTCCCTCATCTGTAGTATATTGCTTAAAAGCATTTACTACCGTAGAAAAGTCAACCTTTCCTATTCCTTGGGCAGCACCTGCTACCTTAATTGATTGATAATATGGTGAATCCTTTTCGGTATGCATTTTTTCAGCTATATCATTAGCTCGTACTAAATAGTAATCTTTCGGCTTCAGTTCTGCAAATAAATCATACACAAGGGTTTTTGGTACTGGCTTTTGCTCTGTATTAATATTTAAGAAAATATTTGCAGCTTCTTGGGTAGTAATTTTATTGGTCATAACTACTATTATTTTGTTATTACCTATACTTTTATCTTTTTCACATGCCATCTTTAGACCTTCTAATCTATGTTGCCCATCAATAACTTGAGCAGAAGCACTTACAATTGGTATCTTTATATACCTCTCTGTTATTTCTGGAGAGTAATTTGTATCAGTCCAATTTAATATAAAGGTATTAAAGAACATATTACCTTGTAACACAAAGTCAGAAATTGAAGTAAGTCTACGCTTATTTAAAACTCTTTGCACTGCACCTTCAATTTTATCTCTTCCTCTTACTGCAACATAATAAATTGGCATAATACTATTTATATCCATTAGGAATATATAAGCATCAGTTTTGCCAAAAGTTGTTTTAATGTAATTTTCAGTTTTAAAGTAATTCATAAAGCCACCTCCTAAATTTTATATATACTATTTCGATATTATTATGCAAAATATATCTATTTTGTGCAGCAATTCATTTCATATAGAAAAATAAAATATGCATCGTTAACTATATCAAATATTCATTATTTTCGTAATCCTTAACACTCCTAATTATCTTAATCCTAGCTTTCCATTATAGACATAATTTACTTAATATCCATCTCTCTTAACAAACTTATCCACCTAAATTATACCACTATTTCAAATATAAATCACAATAAACTGTAAAATAACCCAATTTATCTTATCTTCCACCAGCTTTCCCCATATACTTAAATTTATATTCAGGTATTTCAAAAACTACATGTAATCTCTTTGAACCAATCATAACTAAAGCATTTCCTCTTTTTTTACTTGCAAGTAGCTCTTCTTCTGCATCTGTTAGGTTATAAAGCTCCTTTGTTTCATGAAGGTTTCTACCATCAGTACCCATTATTATCTTAAAGCATGGTATATCTAATAAAGCTTGACCATACATTTTAATCTGTGGGTCAAGAAAATCTACAACTGAGTGGCTAATAATAGCAACTCCTGCTTCATACTTTCTTGCTCTTTTTTCTACATTTCTAAGAAATACTAAGCTTTGAGGTACACTAGGATCAATCATTAAATAGGCTTCATCACAAATAAGTAAAACTCTCTCATTTCTATCCTTGCTCATTTCCTGCCAACACCAGGTAAGAATATTAAAATATTGAGTTCTCTTTATATTATCACTGGTATTTTGTAAATCATGGGTATCTAGGCATATACATCTAGTATTTGTTTTAATTGAACTTTTACCATTCCATAAAAAAGAATCACTACCCATAGCAATATCTTTAAGCAATAACGCAAGGTCAGCGAATATATTTTGTTCACTTTCCTTGCGTGTTTTTTCTTTTGTATTTGCTTTCTTGTTTACTAACTCATATAGATCAGAAAATATAGGGAAATCTTCATTATTTAATTTTGTAATATCAGTATCCCAAGTTATATTAAAGTTATTATACAACTCAATAATGCAGTCTTTTAATATAGCCCTTTCTCTGTCAGTAATTGAAGGAAGGTATAAGTTAAAGAATATTTCTAAATTCTTAATGTAGATTGCCATATCACCCATACCAAAGCCTTCATCCTTGTATACCTCATCATCATCATCTATAGGAGTAGGTCTTATTTGCAATGGATTTATTCTTCCATTACTTCCACCACCTGCATTAATCCAATCTCCCTCAAGAGCTTCACATAATTCTTTGTACTCTCTTTCTGGATCTACAAAAATTATTTTGGTACCTTTCATATATTCAGCAAGTGCTATGTGCTTTACTGCTGTACTTTTACCAACACCTGCAACACCCATAATAACCATATTTGTATTGGTTCTGTCATTACCTCTTTTCCAAGTATCAAGAACAATTAATCCACCACTGGTATCACGCCCAAAGTAATAACCTGTTCCATCATTGTATCCACTTGATGAAAAAGGAAATCCCCCTACAAAAGTTGATAGGGGAATAATTCTTGACACTATTTGTTCTATGTTTTCATCTGCTGTATAAAATGGTGAAAGTGTTTTAAAAGCTTGTTCTTGCAAATTTGCAAGGGTTCTTGGTTTGCATTTATTCATTGCACAAGTACTTTCTGTCTTTCTGCAAACTTTATTAAAAGTTTCTTCATCTTTAGATATTGGCATAATAGTTATTCCAAGCAATCCTACTGTTTCACCATTTTGATCTATTTGAACCATTATTTTTTCACCATCTAATGCTGCCCTTTCTGCTCTTTTTTGTGCTAAAGGATCTTTTGCACTTTCAGCAGCTCCACGATTCTGAATAACACTTCGTGACAGGCTCTCAATAAAAGAACCATTGTCAATAGGTGTGAATGATACACTGACAATGGTACTTGGTATATTTGTTATTTTAGAAAGCCAACCGTAGTCAACTTTCTGAGGATACTTTACTATTCCATAAACCTTTCCTGTATTTTCTCCAATAATAAGACTGTTTCTTTTAATTTCTAGCCCCATTGGAGTTATTATATTTAACAATGCATTATTAATTGGCATTGTTTCTATTTGTTGTTTTCTTTTCATGTGTTTTCTCCTCATCTAATTTGATAAAATAGGTATTGTTGCTTCAAATTCTGTATCTTCAAGATTTGAATAAGCAGGATTATTTACTAGGTTACAAAGCCTTACTATATCTTGCTCTTTTAATATTTCACAGCGTATACTGCCACTTTCAAACTTTGATACAAATTCATAGCATCTTTTAACTAAATCTCTTTCTATTCCCTCTTCATATTTCTCCCAGATCATAATATAAAACTGTCTTTCAACCACATCTCCTGATAAAGCATAATTGCTCATTACAAGCATTTCATTTCTTAATAAATCTTTTTGCCTTTGGTCTGATGTACTTGCAATAATTTGTGTATATTCATTGATAAGTGGTGATATATCTACTGGTCTTGAAATAGCAAGAAATTTAAAAGGCTTCTGCTCACTGGAAAGTTCTGCTGTAAGTGTTTTGTTTAATTGTTTCTTTTCTCTCTCTGAAAATAAATCTATACTTATAGGATTAATTTTGATGTACATAATAATTTGACCGTCCCTTGTATAAAGGAAACGGTCTTTAATATCTTTTACATTTACAAACTCATTAGCTGTCTGCTCATCTTTATTTATGGTTTCTTTAGATTTTCTCTTATCTTTTTTAAGAAAAACTAAAGTTCCTCCTCCAATTAAACAAACTATAATCATAATAATGGGTATAATAGACTTCATGTTGTACCTCCTAAATTTCAAATTCTGCTTCATCCCAAGGCATCACTTCTATTGTTGATGCTTCCTTCACATCATAAAAGCCATAGTGTTCTGGCTCTTTAAATCTTTCTGAGCACTTTTTTATCTGCTCATCATTTAAGGATGTAAATTGTCCTTCCTCATTAAATCCACAAAGAAAAAACGTGCCAGCAATTATATCTCTGCCAACACGTCTATTACCTTCTAATCCTATTAATTTTCCTTCTTCATTACATACAAGGCTTGTATTTTCATCTAAATCTACAGCTTGAATTAATCCTCCAACTATCTTTTGCATTGAACGTAACTCCTTATTAATCTCTGCTTCATAAGGTACTTTTTGTGGCTCAATTATTAATATTCTCATGTTATTTCATCTCCTTTAATTTTTAGGACCAATATGCCAATCGTCATATAAACTTCCTTTTATATTCACATAATCATTTAAGTTTATTGACAGCATTCCATCTGGTGTCCATGTATCAATAATCTGTGCATAAACGTTATATGTTCCGTCTGGATACCATATTGGAGTAAAGTGTACTCTTTGATTATAGGTTGAGTATTTATTATTTTTTAGTTTAAAACTTGAAGAGTACCCTGCTGACACCCTATCTAATACTCTGTTGTAATTTTGGTAATTAAATTCAGGGTAATATGATATTACATTCTGAGCACCTGTTATTGCTGAACTTGGAGCATTAGAGTTTAAATTTGTTGCTACATTTATATTTACACCATATCCTGATTTTATTGTTTTTAATAATGCTGTGGGAACTCTACTATCAGGCTGAACATTAATACTAGCTGAAAGATTTGCAGTATAACTTATCCACCTATATTTCCAATCTCCCCTGTCTACCCAATGTCCATTATCCACCCAATGTCCTCCACCACTACCGTTACTAACCCAGCTCCAATCTGCATCCCATTCCCATTTAGGTTCCCAATAACAATCCCATTCTCCCCATGTTGCTGAAGTCTTTTGTGGGTTACTTGGAATGCTTGGTATTTTAAAATTATTATTTTTATCATAAGCTGTTGGATTAGGCGGTGTATTTTCTTTTAAATCTACAATTTTTGCTGTAATGGATGCTCTGCCTGCGGATGCTCCACAAACACTTACATCAATATTAAGTGTTTGTGGTGTTAATGGAGTATGCCACTTAAACCAGACTTTCTGTGATTCATCTTCTGGAATATAGATATTGTTCACAGTATAATTTTGTCCATTCATTCTAAATGTTACGGATACAGGACTATCTGGAGTGCACCTTTTTTGTGTAGTTACTGTTATTGAAGTAATAACATCAGTATCACATCTGTATTCATAGTAGTTAGTATCTATAACAACTCCTTTGTCGGCTTCACTGAAACGCACAATTCCAAGTCCTAAATATGCTTTTATTTGTGCATTGGATACTTTTTGATTATTAGAACCTGTCCATGCTGGGAAACCTAAATCAGAAGTTTGCAAAAATAAGGCAAGAGGTAAATTTTTATGAGATAAACTTACCATCTTGCTTCTTAGTCCTCCACCTAATTTTTCATCATATAAAGCTGCTTCATGTGCAGTCATAGCTATATAAACACCTTGAAAAGTCATATATGCTATAGGTTCTATAAGTAATTTATAATCACCGTTTATAAGATTTTCATATTTCATTGCTGTAATATCTGCAATTAATCTTATTGCATATTCTGAACAAAAATATTTTTTAGTAGCTTCAATATTTATACTGTAACTACTTGAACCTATTATCCTTGGCATTGGCTGTAAAGGCTTATAATACACATAACCATTCATTCTTGGAACTAACGTATCACCATTTATATATTGAATTTTGCTCTTTTTGCCAAAATGACCAATGGTAGAAGGCTGATTATTATTTGAAAAATCAATAGGTGTAGTAACAGGCATTTTGTCACTGTTTCTAATAACTATTACTCTTACACCATCATTACCTGGATTCCAAAAGTTTTGATTTGTACCATTTCCCATTCCGCCTCCTCCACCATCAAAGTTTCCATCTCCAGTGGCAAAAGCATTTTTAGGAATAGCAATAAGTATTAGCATTATACAAAGTAAAAATGCTGTTATTCTCTTCATAAATACCTCCTAAAAAATTTAAAGAGTACAGCTTTTGCCATACTCTTTAAATATATTTTTATAAATCTTAATCCATTTTTCCAACCTGTTTATTTATATCTCCATTAGAATTTACATTTTGCCCTTTATTTGCACCACCATCTTCAACCTGTCCGAATCCTGGGAAGTTTACCTGTCCTTCATTATTAGTTTCTCCATCCTTTGGTGTTTGAAGTTGAGGTTTTACTTCCTTTTCAGGATATGTTGGAACTTTATTTTTATTTGTTACATCATCATTAGTCTTCGGTTTTTCTTTTGGTGGTTCAGGTTTAACAACTTTATTCTCTTTCTTTGTAGTTTCAGGATTTGAATTTAATTGTTTATCTTCAGTGGGTTTTTCCGTTTTTGCATCATCATTTTTTAAATATACTGATTCATTATCCTTTACCAAAGCTTGAGTATCTTTTGCATTATGTTCTTTTGTTATAGAAGATATTAATATAGTTCCAAAAACTATAACTAAAACCACAAGAACTGATACTAAAATATTTTTCTTTACCTTTAAATTAAGTTTTTTCATAAAAATTACCTCCCTTATTTTTTAGTTAGCGAGTTTCTCTACTATTGTTAAAAAACAAACATACTTTCATTAAGATGTCCAGATGTTTTTCAAATAAATTTTTCACTTCATTTATTCACATTTTTCCACAACATTTCCTGTGGATATGTTATTAAGTTTAAAACTTTTGTGTGTAACCTGCCTTAACTTTTAAATTTATTTGAAGTGGCGGTAGTTTACCCCATCCAAAGGATAACGGTACTTCAAGATGAATATATGCTTCTGCTTGAAATTTTTGTAGACTATCAGGATTTGATGGTGCTAAAGGAGTATTTGTAATATTTACTTTAAGCTCTGAAAGTTTATACTCTGCTTCTTTCCCTGTAATTTTAATATGATATACTCCATCTTTTTCAAGTCCAAGGAGATTATCAAGATAAGCATATACATCTCCTGTATCAAGTTTACTTTCCCATTTATCTGAAGATGATAATGTATATCCTCCACTGTAACCTTCCCTAAGTCCGTTATATACATCATCATAATTTTGAGTTGCAACAGATATAACAGAAGTTTGAAGTGCATCTCTTACTCCCTTTGCAATTATTTGAAGCCTCATGTATTCTGATACTGCACTAAATATAAGTATTAATGACATGACTATAGCACAGGCAAGTGGCAATGCATTTCCTCTTTTTTCTTTCAATATCCTTTTTAAAGTTCTTATTTCCAATATACTTCGCTCCTTCCTGTTGCCTTTGCTTTAAGTTCAATAGGAAAAGAACCAAAGCTAAAAAATCCTATATCTACTGTACTTGATACTGTTACTGTGATTTCATCATTAAGCTGTACTTGTTTTGTTCCGCTTAAATAATTCGCCTTCCATGAAATTGCAGGATTTATTCCTGTTTGTTCCTTTAATTCTTCTGCTTTCGCATTTACTTCTGTTCCTACTCTTCCTGAAATTTCGGCAGTTCTAATAATTTCATTGGCATAATTATTGAGCTGATTTTTAGCAATAAATACTGGAAATACCTTTACTGCAAAAGCAATCACAAGCATGGCAGATATAACAATAACAACAGTATCAATATACCCTTCTCCACGTTTGCATTTAAGTAATCTCTTCACCTTACCACCTCCTAAAACATATTTCCAAGTGTTTTAACAATTTCAACTCCCATTACTCCAAGATACATAAATACAAAGCATATGAGCATTGCAAAGGAATATTTACGAATTTTTGAAGGCTGTTTTGCTGCTATTCCTTTAAGTCTTTGAAGTTCTAACTGTTTTAGGTCATGAGACAGCATTTGAAAATATACAACGCCATCATCTCCACGAAGTACACTGATTAACCCTCTTATAACCTCTGATAAAGTTGAACTTCCAAGCCTTGTTTCAAATCTTGTAAGGGCAGCTTCATAGCTACCTGATTTCATATCTGCAATAGTTATTTCTAATTCACTTTTCATACTCTTTCCTGCATTTTGCTTATAGGTTTCTAAGATTGAAAGAACATCTCTACTTGCCTTTAACTCCTGAGTAAGTGTAGAAGCAAACCTCGGAAGCTCATATTCAATTTCCTCACGTTGCTTTTTCACTGCTTCATCAGCACTTTTTACTTCTTTAAAATAAATAGCAACAGTTAAAAATAAAATTACTGGACTTATCATAGGTAAAATAATTAAAGCAGGGATAATACTTAAAAGTACCATTCCTGCTTTAATATAAGCTCTTGCTATATAAGTTTCTGGTGATAAATTAATTTCTGCTGACTTTAAGCTGGCTATCAACTTTCGCTTTTTATAATCATTGATTTTGATATACTTTGAAATCTTAGTTGAAAGTTCTAAAATGAATACATCAAAATTTTTGACTTTTTTCTTTTCTCTTTTATTAATGCTTAAAACTACTTTAGAAGCCTTATAACTTGGTAGTTTTAAATAATCTACCAACATAATATAGATTCCAAAGGAAAATAAACATATAAAAACAAATAATATACTTAGCAAAATCTCACCCCCTCTAATCTTTATAAACTTTTCTATACTCAACTGGTTTTGTCAGTTTAATCACCGCTGCCAATGATATAAATATCACCAGAATACATATAGCAAGTATTGCTTTGCCCATGGTTGTAAACATCAAAGTTTGATACCATGATTTATTTAAAAAATACATAAGTGGTATATTACCTATTAAAAGTATTGTCATAGTTATAAACTCTTTCATTGGTTCATATAAAAGATAATCAAGTTCTGCACTTACAATTCTCATATCTGAAAGTTTTACAACTATTGGTGTTAAGGTACTTTTTAAATTTTTATTATCTTGACAAGCAATAACTCCGTCAACCCATTCCCTAAATACGTCATTATCAATCTTAGATTTTAGATTTTCTAATGCCATTTTAATATTAGAATTTATCAGCTTAGTTTGTGTAAGAAAGCTTTTAAATACATCAGCTGCAGGTGGATTAATATATGTGATATTTTCATCAACTGCTGTAATTATACTTTCACTTCTTAAATAAGATGTTGTTATTACTGATAAGGATGTTTCAAGCTCTGAATTTAATTGCTTTTTATAAAATGTAGCTGTAAACTTAATATACCAAAATGGAAGTAATGCAAATCCCCCTGCAAGTATTGGTATTAAGAAAAAGTTATTCATAGATATTGCTGTCATCACACCTAAAATAAATAACGCAAAAGATAACACACAAAGTATTGAGAATTTTTCACTCTTATTGGTAGCTTCTAAAATATCCTTTATTTCTTCTATTAGAAGTTTTAATCCTTTTGGATTTTTCTTCTTAGTAATCTCTATAACTTTTACTTTAAGTGTTTTTTCTTTACTCTTAAATATTTTTGAAATATACTCTGCAAATTCTAATGGTTTAATGGAAAGAAGTATAAAACTTCCTGTCACTAATCCTAAAAATGCTATTACATTAAGTAATGTCACTGCTATCACCTTCTTTCAACAAACTATGAAGGATATTTAAAGGCATACCATTTTCAAGAAGTCTTTTTTGCAAGCTCTTCGAAATGTTATTAACCTTCTCATAATTACCGATTATTTTTAACTTTCCATCTACTACTTTATTTTCTTTGATGTTATAACGAAAAAGAGTGTGAATTTGCCTTTTGCCATCTGGCAATATTTCACACTCTGTAATCTCCATAATCTTTCTTGAATTATCCTCTAACTTCTTTGAAAAGAACACAATAGGAAAAGCTTCTGTTACCAAAGCATATAATGTATCATCATTAATATCGTATTTCATCTTACATAAAGTAACCATACGAAAATATGTGGCTTCACATGAGTTTGCATGGGTTGTTGTAATAACTGCATGTCCTGTTCTTGCTGCCTCTTGAGCTGAAAAAGATTCATCTCCCTTCATTTCTGCTACACATATATAATCTGGGTTGGATGTTAAAACACTTTCAAGTAGTTTTTCTTGGTCTATATTTTGTTTTTTATCCTCACTGTACCTTGTAACTGTATGCACCACACTATTTATAATATTCCCTTTTTCATCTTCCTTTACAAGATCAAATTCCCTTGTGCCATTTTCTATGGTAAAAATACGTTTATCATTAGGAATAGTTGAAAGTAACCAGCTCATCAAAGTTGTTTTACCTGATGATGTAGCTCCTGTAACGCACATACTTAAACCATATCTTAAACAAACACCTAAAAAATTAAGCATTTCTGCTGTGGCTGTTCCGTTATTTATAAAATCCTCTCTTTCTAATTTTTGAGGATTAACAATACGGATAGATACTGCAAGTCCTTTATCATGATCCATTACTCCATTTCCAAACACAGTAATTCTTATCTTGTTTGATAGATGTCCTCTTACTACAGGTTGTGAATTATCCAGTATCATGCCTGATTTATGAAGCAATCGCCTAATCACATCAATGGCATGTTCTGGAGAATTGAACTTTTCTTCTGTAGGTAGTATTTGCCCATTTGAATAAGTAATTTTAATGTCTCTCCACTGATTTATATTTATTTCCTCTACATCTTTTCTGAAAAGATATTTAGTAATGAAAGAGAACTCAGCCATCTCTGAATACAAATTTTCTACAAGTTCATCAAAGGATAAATCTTTAACCCCTAGTGAATAATCCATAAGGTATTTAGATATATAGGATTTAATCTGTTCCCTTTGCATCTCTGGATTATCGGATATTAATATTGAGTATTTATTTGAAATATACTCCTGTACCTCTTGTAATACATCAGTAAATTCTTTGATATATTGTCCTGAATTAAAAAACAAAGCAGCATTATTCATTACTTCTTCCCTCCCTTGAACCATGGTAAAACTCTCCCTGAACTCTTCTTAACTTCAAAGCTTTCATCAAAAATTAAATTAATTAACTCTCTAATTGTTGCATTGTATTCTTCCTTTTCTTTTGATTTTAGCCCTTGAAAAAGTTCACCACATAAAAACTGTTCTGATATTTCTTCAAGATGTGGTAACTCATACTTTATACCATGATATTTTTCCTTTATCTGTTCTTTTGGCTCATTATTCTTAACATCAGATAAAACTTTAATATGGCTATCTACATTAAATCTCCTATCAGCTAATAAAGATAAATAAGAATCAAAATAGGCTACAGCTTTTAAATTTGAACTTTTAAGCCTTATAACTTTATCTGCCATTTCAAGTGCAACTGTTGATAAAATATCAGAAGTAAAAATACTAGAGCAATCTACAATCACATAATCTGCTAAATGTCTAAGCAGTATTAACAAATCTACTGCTCTTTCTTTTGAATACTGTGCATAGGTAAATATGTTTTCTCCTTGCTCATATCCTAGAATACTTATATACCTATTTTTTCCCAAAGTAATACACTTAGATAAAATATCTTCCTGGCTAATATTAGGAGCTGATAATAAACTTCCAAGTGATTTTTTCTCTGTCTTAACATTAGGTAAAACTATCATAGATTCCGGACACAATGTGTCACACATTACAATAATTACATTTTTCTTTTTTAATGATAATTCTCTTGAGATCTTAATACTTGTTGTAGTTTTACCACAATTGGGATTTCCCCATATAGCAAGAATTTGATTACTTCCCATTTATATTCCTCCCTGTGCTTGCTTGATAACGTTAACTTCAGCATTAGAAGTAGCGTTACCACTTGAATCTTTAATAACTTTTTCTTGCTCATCAATAAATTTTTGTGCTGTTTCTTCATTACCACGATAAATAAGGGACACATGCATTTTGCTCTTTTCCTCTAGTTCTGCTAATAGTTTTGCTTGAGCTTTGTTTACTAAAAGGGTTACTGTGGATGGAAGCTCTTGTTCTTTATCATCCTTTTTATTATCCGTATATTGTTTATCTGCCCCTTTATCTGTGGTAACAGCTAAAACTCTTATATATTGAAGTTCATTAGGTATAATAGTTTCTCTTAACTCACCAAAATTACATGCAATAATTGAAATAATATCTCCTGTTTGAAGCTTTCCTGATAGTCCTGCTGCAAAACTTTTAATAGAAATTGAAATGGCTTGCTTATTACCATCTAACCCATAAAGATATTTATTTTCTGCAAGTGGATTAGTCGATACTTTGCTATTTAACACATAATCACCTTTAAATAAATCTGCTGTTGCATATTTACCAACTACATTTTCCTTATTTTTTAGAACTGTGGTTGGTAAGTTATAACCACCTATTTCTACAACTTGAATCTTATCTGCTGTAATTTTTTCTCCTGCTTTAACATCCTTAACAATTCTTACAACTGATATCTTGGACTGTAATGCATTATTAAAAAGTGGTGTAACTCCAAAGCAAATTAAGAGTGATAACACAATGGCTGTAAGCCCCACTACTGTCCTATTTTTAAATAAATTCTTCATCTTAACATCCTCCTGTAATTACAAATGATAAAAAACACCCTATAGATAAATAAGGTGCTAAGGGAAAGGATATATTTTTATCCTTATTCTTTATTTTGTAATAAATGAAATTAATTGCTACTGCTAAAGTAAGACCCATAATACTTGCAATAAAACCTCCCTTCAATCCTAAGAAAAATCCACCGGCTGCCATAAACTTTACATCTCCACCACCTATATCATCACCTTTTAATAAGGCTGCTATAAAGAATGGCAATGGAACAATGATAAATCCCATAGTAGCATCCATAAGACTTATTTTAATCAAGCCAACGACCATAATCATAAGATGTACTTTGTCTGGAATAATCTTTTCTTTTATGTCACTATAGCTTGCATACATTAAAATTAAGGCGTAAAAAAAGCCCTTGAGGATTAAACTCATATCATCCAAAGCTACCTCACCTCCATTCATCAAGATATTTGTATCTATATTTCTTCTGTGACTTAGCAAACTTAATTATAAATTTCAGCTGATCTACAACTGAAATATTGGTTTTATCCTTGGTAAGCATCATTACAGAACCTGCAATTGCAGATAAAATAAACACCACACAAAATGCGGTGCTCTTAGTCAACATATATACAATTACATCAATTGCTCCTGCTACTAATGTAGCAAGGATAGCTTGAAATAATTCTTCTTTTCCAAAACCATCAAAGATTTCTGTTTTGGTTTTTAAACCTAGTGGGATATATAAGGTTTCTTTTTCGTGGTTTTCCATGAATTTACCTCCCATTTTTTTATTTTAAATATAATTTATTTGATTGTATATTATTTTTGAATATAAAAAAGAGCCCTTTTAAGAGCTCACATAAGTTATTAAATTAATCCTGCTTTTTCCAACTCCATTTTCAAAGCCATTCTTCCCATTTCATCTCTTAATATTACCTTCGCAGATATCTCCTCTAAGTCATCACTAATAGAAAATAGTTCAATTTGACCCGAACCTAAGCTTATTTTTTTGAGAATATCCTCTTCAAGTTTATTGCCTAATTGTATTGGAATCACTACTCCATCATTCTCATCTCCATTACTTGGATAAACACATATCAGTACAATATTATACTCTGGAATATAGCTAACAATCGTTACTGTTGGATTATTTTTTAATTTAGTAACTTTATATTTATCATCTTTTACTACAATTGAAAGTATGTTGCCCTCTTGATAAATTATTTTACATCCCTTATTTTTAAGATCTTTTCCCCAGTCTATTATTTGTTCTCCATAAGTTTTATTACTTTCTCCAACAGAATTTTTTTTTGATATAATCTCTTTTATTATTTCAAATATACTCTTAAAGTTTTCATAGCTTATATTATCAAATGGTGATATCTCTTTTGAAATATTATCTGCAAAATCATTTTTGGATAATGCAATGTTTTTATTTTCATCACTCAAAAGATATATTTCACTATCTAAAATTGATATAGATTTTTCACCACATCTATTTTTATTTACACAAAATCTATCTTTATTATAGTGTATTCCTGAAATATTTGAAAATTCTTTTCCCATGTATAATCTTCTGCTATTAATATCTTCCGTTTGTAATTCTTCATCAGTATAATAATGTTCTATGCTAATTTGAGGGGTATTTTCCCTATGCTTTGGGACTGGAATAACAAATGAGAATACATTATTTCCCCATTCTTTATAGGTAGCTCCTTCTGTTGTAACCTTATTCAATATGTTTGGAACATCTGCATCAAAAATACAAATTATTTTATATTTATTGGGAATTTTACTAAGTTGTTTGCATAATGACATTAGTTCAGTATTTCCCATCTCCGTATCATTGTACTCTAAAAATTTAAAATCATCTTCACAAAACATATTTTTATTGTTTAACTTATTTAATGCTCTCTTTAAATGTTTCCAATCTGTTTTTCCTTCTGTAATAACAAGATTTGTACTTGTTTGTTCCATTATTGTTTTAACACTATCACTTCTACTTCTGACAGTATCACTAATAAAATCTTCTAGAAAATATAACCATATCATTGAATTATCATTTCCAATTAATATTTTTAAATTAACACCATCTTGTCCATAGCTCTTTTCACATTGTAATATATCATTTTTACCTATCAATACTCTATCTCTATCTTCATCTCCATAAAGATAAATTACATCTGATAAATTTTGAAATATTTGTACCTTTAATTTAGAATACATACCAAATCTATTATGTTGCACTTTGTCTACCCCAAAATAATTCACTGTAGATTTTACATAAATCCATTTTCCTTGATATGATTTTAAAATCTTAAAAGCTTCCTGATTATCAATTATAATATATCCGAAATCCTCTTGCATATTTACACCTTCTTTCAATGGTATAAATTCTATATTTGTTTTTAAACTCCTTTTAATTTTACATACTTGTTGATTTTTGTATATAATTCTGCATTAGCATTAAAAATCAAATTTTATTTTTAATATAATTAGTAATAACAGTAATTTTTTATTATAAATTCGACATATCACACTAATTATTATATATAAATTTTTTCGTTCATGAATAATACACCAATACTAGTTCTTTTATCTGCCAAATACATTCCGCAAGCACATAAAACACTACTGTATTCTTAGCTCTTTTCTTATACATAACACTTTCATCTTCAGAAGCTCCCATCCTTATAAAACAGTAAATCACTCTTAACCCAGCACCTACTCTAATGAGCATTACAAAAGCATCTGCCATTTCTTTTACTAATTCCATTACCTTTTAAACGCTCCTTTTGCCATTTGTACTAAACGTACAGATTGATATACATTTCCCATAAGTCCTGCCCCATGTCCACCTGATACAATAATAAATTCTTGTAAGAACCTTGGAGTTTTTATAGCAAGCATTAAGGCTGCTACTCCCCAAAACACATGTGTATTAAGCATTAAAGCTACTCCCACTTTTGCTAGAACTATTTGTACTAATACTGCTAAAGTGGATTGAAAGAACTTCTGAACATATGTCCTGAAGACTCCCTTATCTGCATCTAATAATCCAACACAAGCCACTGGAAGACCTACACGAAGTATTAATATCTCCATTCCTCTCATTAGAAATTGAAGATACAAAAGAAAGAAACATATAAAAAATATCAGTGAAATAATGGCTGTAAAAAGTCCTGCACTGGATATTCCATTAATTATGGCTGTAAAATCTGTTACCATGCCTTTGCTTACTGCCTTTATCAATTCATCTGTTAAATCTTCAATAATTTGACCTAACCAACTATAAAGAGTTGGAAAAGATACTGCTATTGCTAATGCTTTAAAAAATCCTGTAAGCATAAGTATAGGATCTGCATCAGCATCTCCTTCTGTCCAAAGAATGTATTGCTCAAAGCCTTTCTTTAAAAATTTCAGTA
Source organism: Clostridium sp. DJ247 (assembly GCF_014231265.1). NCBI lineage: Bacteria > Bacillati > Bacillota > Clostridia > Eubacteriales > Clostridiaceae > Clostridium > Clostridium sp. DJ247. The sequence goes on from NZ_JABAIW010000005.1 coordinate 68,996, forward strand.
CTATTAGTGAAACACCAAAACCAAAGAAAATATTGAATACTTCTGTTAAACCATTAGTTCCTAGCATTGTATCCATATATCTTTCTGCATATAAAGCAATAGGTACTAAATCATTTAATAATGAGTTTACATAGGCAAGACAACCACTTAATATTCCTGCAATCAAAAGCACTAATAAATATTCCAAATCATCACCTTCCTCTCCAATTTTTAAAGGGCTTAGATTTTATAAACATAAGCCCTTTAAATGGATTTATCTTAGCCCTTGAAATTAAACATATCTTTAACTTTTTGAGTTAGAGTAGGAAGAATAGTATCTTGAAAAAGAATATACAACCCTGCAAGAATTAATGCTCCAATTACAACGGACATTAAGATTTTTACCGCTGTATCAACAAAGCCCTCACCGCTTTTGCTTGTGAGAGCTTTCTTTGCCTTTCCTACCATATTCATAGCCCTAATTTGTGTTCTTAATACTAAATTTTTCATATTATTCATTCCTCCGTAAATTTTATTATTATAATTTTTTATTAATTATTTGTAGTAACCTACAATAAGATTTAATGTTGCTGAACCTAACACTGCTCCAATACATGAAACAATTGCTACGACTATTCTGTTGTTCCATTTTTTCTGGTCCATTTCATCTGCTGCACTTCTTCTAATGCAGAAATATATGATTAAAAGTCCTGATAATACAGGAGCAAGTATCATTAACCAAGTGGTAGTATCATTAATTAGCTTTTCGGTACCTTTTACAAGTTGGCTGTTTCTAACATCATCTGCTGCATAAACTGGTATTGAAATCATACTAACTGTATAAACAGATACTAAAGTTAGTAATATTTTTTCTTTTGTCTTTTCTAAGAAGTCTCTAATCTTCTTCAAAATAATCATCTCCTTTCTCATTTCCTGTTACATAGCTAATTCTTTGAGGTTTAGCAATCTTTTCTTGCAACCCTATTGCTGAATTTTTTACAATACTTAATTGCTCATTAGCCGTGTAATAAAGCCATACTCCCCACAAATCCATATCTTCCATACTTGCACTTCTTACTCTCCTTCTATTTTCTCTTAGTTCTCTTACCTTTCGATTATGTTCCTTATCTCCTAACCCAAAGATTTTATTAAATTGCCATTTTGATAAGTCTGGAGAATACATAATTGCAGGATTATTTCTGGATGTAATCAAGCTATACGGTCTTGAAACAAGTCTTATTTCATCAACTGAAAGCAAAGCTCTATGAGTAAGATTAATGCTATGTGAACTTGATGGAGCGCTATATTTTCCATGAGAAGCACTTAATGAATAAGTAGCTACTGTATAATTTCCCAATTTCTTGGATATTTCATCTAAGGTTTCAAGATCATCCGCCTGAAGATAAATCCAATTTTCACAGTTGCCCTTTATGGTCTTCGCCACCTCCTTTCCATATTTATCATCAAGTTGTGCAAAGCTCTGTAAAAATAAATTAAACCTAATTCCTCTACCACCACCAACGGTAAGCTTATTTGAGAAATCAGGTATTTGAGCAAAGTTTCCAAATTCATCAAGCAAAAAGTTTACTCTATTTTTTAATCTACCACCTCTTTCATCTGCACTTTTTACAAGTTCTATATATTGCTGTGATACAAATAAACTTGCTAAAGAATAGTACGTTGTTTTTTCATCAGGAAGAATAATAAAAATAGCTCTTTTCTTATTTCCAGTTTCCCTCGGATTATAATCACTTACATTAGTCATAGAATTTATAAGTGGATTAGTAAAAAGCCTTAAAGTAGTAAGAGCTGCTGTATAAAAACTTCCTCTTGTTTTACTTGGTGCAACTTCTGATATAGCAAGCAAAGCTTTAGCAGGGTGTGTAGGACTAAGTTTTTTCACATACTCCACTATAGGCATTGAGTTTCCTACAACCTTGCACATTTCACTTATGAAATAATAAACATTTGTCATATTTTGATATTTTCGATTTTTTCCTTCTTTATTGTCATAAACAACGCTCATAATTGCACTGGCAATAATACTGGCTTCACCATCTGTCCATATCCTTTCACCCTTTGGCTCACCTACAAGCTGAGAAGTTAAATCCCATGTAGCATCAATAGCTTTTGCTATATCATTATTATCCACTGCTTCAATTACAGGCTCTAAAAAATTATATCTATCACTCTTTAATGGATTCTTAAAATCTATAGCAATGACTTCATATCCAAACCTTTCTAAAAAAGGATATGTATATTGATATAACTCGCCCTTAGGATCGCTTAAAATCATACTTTCACCTGCAAGAGCTATATTTCCTATACTTTGAAGTACCACTGTTCTTGTTTTTCCTGAACGTGTTGCACCAATACATAAACTGTGAACATCTTCACCAATAAAGAATATTTTTTCTTTACCACCTTCCTTTCTACAGCCAAGTACTACACCACCCTGCGGTAAAAGAGCTTTGGAACATTTACGAATGATTTTGGTGGTTTCATTTATGTTCTCAGCATTTCTTTCTTGTTTTTCCAATGTTGATTTTTCTTGAATTTCTTCTTGCTTTTCTTGAATTTCTTCTTGCTTTTCTTGACCTTCTTCTCTCTCATTTTTACATTCACCTCCCTTCAAAATTTCTTGTAAGTCATCATAGCCTTGCTTAATTAATGTTTTAACTGTGCTGTCATTGGTATTTAGAATAAAGCTCTGAAAAGCTGTATCCTTCTCTTTTTCTGAAAGCCATTCTGCTGAACCAAACTGTTTCTGCCCTGCTGATACTGGTGTAGAAATTTTAGGAGTTATTTGCTTTAATTCACTTTGGTAAGGCTTGTTATTAGCTACAAAGAAGAATATTGCAAATAAAACTACAAAGCCATTTAGGCATAAAAAAAGCATCAAGTGTTCTTTACTTGATGCTATGCTTTCTAAACAATATTTAAAATTTGGTATAGACAAAGCTGTTCTTTTCTTTGTAAGTACTAAATGTAAGTTAGTTGAAAAATAAGTATTGAATAATAATCCCCCCACTATTATCAGCAAGGAAATGACTAATTTTTTCTTTTTTGATTTCACGTTATTACTCCTCAATTTTGTTTTTGGGCATAAAAATAAGACCTACACATAGTAAGCCTTTATAGTTGAATTATAATATGATATGGATAACTGTAAATATATTTTAATTATCCCAATTAAGAAATTCCTTAAGTTCTTTATATTCTTCCTTATTTTCTTTTCTTATTGCATTTTTTAAAATATCTTCCTTTAAATCAACTAATTTACCATCTTCAAATTCTAGACACTCACTATAATTTTCTAATATAAATAATGATAAATGCCTTGGTAATCCAATGTTTTGAAGCTCAATCGTTAATGAATCTATTGTTCCATACTCTAAATATTCAGCCCAATTTGCTCCAACATTTTGCTTTCCATATTTTTCAGAAATAATTAAATAATAATTTAAAAAATAATTTTTCAACTTATATCTTAAAGCATTGTCAATATCAGAAATTAAATTATTGATAACAATATTTATATGTCTACGATTGTTTCTATTAAAATTAATATATTCTGTCTGATCCCAAATAACTCCTCTTTCTGAATAATACTTAATTAAATTAACAATAATTAGATTTAACGGAATCCCCTTCATCCATGTATACATTAATACTGCAAAATAATTAAGTCTTGAACGATCTTTAACTAATGGATTACGTCCCCCAGATTCTTCTTGTCCCCAATTATATAAATCATATAACCTATTAAGCATAGCTTTACATGTCTCAGTAGTTATGCTATCTGGGAATGCAGGATCATTTATTTCTAAATTCCAGACTTTGTTCTGATACATAGGTTTAATCGCTGAACATTGCTCTAAAATATATTCTGACACTAAGTTTTGTTTTTCTACTTTTACTAATATTTGCTTAGCATTCGCATTTTTCTTTAAAAAATTACTTATTAGAATAGAGTCATTATTTGTTACTTGATGTATAAAAACTATGTTAGCGTAGTGATTCCAGATCTCCTTTTCAGTTTGAGATGCGTCCTTTCTTGTAAATTCAGTATCCTGTAATGAAAATCCAATGTTTTTATAGAAATTTTTTTCACCAGAAATAACATATGGAACTACTTTCTTAATTTTTTTATTTCTTACGACTTCTAAATCTTTTTGTATATCATCCCATCGATTTTTCTTTTGCACAGCTCTAACACAAATAATATTACCACAAAGTTCTTTACTCAATCTTCCTGCACGCCCTGCCAGATTCCAAAAATCTATATCTGTAAATTTTGTCATTCCAATTGCATTACTAAGAATAAAAATATTTTTTGCGGGTAAATTTACACCTTCCAATAACGTCGATGTACAAAACATATAGTCAATTGCTTTCTCCTTAAATAAATTTTCTACCTTTTCTCTGATTCTCTGTGGCAATCTACCAAAGTGAAATGCAACTCCTTTTTTTAAACAATCAATTAGATAATACTCTTTATGTACATAAGTTTTTATCAACTCAATAACTGCATCTATTCTATAGTCACTTATTTCTGGCAATGTATTAGCAAACTCCAATGCAAAATTAATTGTATCTTCCACCGTATTACAATAAACTATATTTTTACAGCCCTTTCCTAAATAATTTATCATTATATTTAGTTTATTTGTTCTAGAAACTGATAGACTAGGTAATTCAATTTCTTTTCCATATTCAGAAAAAAATAATGCTTTATTATTTATAAGATCTATAAAAAACCTATTTTGTGCTACAGGTGATTCTTCAATAACCATTTTTTCATCTGAACTTTTTTCAAACAATTGTAAAAATACTTCTGCATTAGGTATATTGGGAGACGCAAAATATAATTTGATACTCTTTCTTTCTGCAAGCAAAACAGCATGATAATATAAAGGGGAACGTGAGTCTTTTTTTGCAATAATCTTTTGTGCCTCATCAATAAACATATAATTAATTATTGGATTATCTTTATCTGCCAAATAAGAGATTAATCTCTCTGGTGTAAACACAAAAATATACTTATACTCTTTGCGTTTAAATATCATTGGAACCACAGGATGTGATAACACTTTATATTTTTCATTATTTATTTGAGCTTTTAACTTATTAGAAACTTGGTTTATTAATGCCCTAGTTGGCACTAAAACAACTACATTATCAACTCCATGCCGTTCAGTAATAATATAATTGATAAAAGCTTCCATTATGAAAGATTTACCAAATGAAGTTGGTCCAGAAAAACTGTAATGATTATTCCTTTTTAACGCCTCATAGAGCTTATATTGCGGATCTGTAAAAACAAATCCTTCATATGGTGATTCCTGAAAAGTTTTCTTTACAAACTTCTCCATAACAATTTCAGGTGTGCCAAAATTGTTTTCTTCACCTATCGCTAATTCTAAAGATGGAAAGTTTCCCAATTTAGTTAATACAGTATTTGCATAAATCTTATATTGAATATCTGTATTATAAAACTCATATAACAAACTTATTACTTTGTATGCCTTATTTCTACCATCTGCTGATTCTGATCTACATAAAATATCTGCGAATCTTAAAATATCGTTATACTCTTTTTCAGATAATTTAATATTTCTGTCAGACTTAAAAAATTTATATGCGTATTTAGTCTCAAGTTTTTCCAGTAATTCTTGAAAATAAGGGTCTTCTAACGCTCTTCTTGATAGTGAATCTATCCATTTCATTTTGTCAATTCCCCCATTACCTCTTTTCTTTTTTTATTCATATCCGTAAATGGAAGAACATAAATATAAAAATTATGCCCTTGCAATTCATATTCATCAATTTTCTTTATAATATGCCCTAATCTTTTACTTACTTCTTGATCTATAAGTTTTTTAATCTTATCCCTAAAAAGATCGTTTGGCATTTTTTTATCTTCGTTTGTTACTTCGATTTGAAATCCAACGAAAATTCCAAAGGCATCATCAACTTCAAATTCATTATCTTTCTGAGGATATATAAGCTGTTCGATAAATTTTTTTTCTTTATCAGAAAAAGTTTCTTTTGTTAAGTTATCACTAATTAATCCTCTTTCATATATAATACCACTTTTAGAATTTCCTTTTTCATTAATGCCATTCTTAAATTCATAAATTGATTTAAATGCATCTGATATTGCAGCTGTTAAATCCTCAATTGTCTTTGCTTCTCCAAATATTAGTTGATAATTTCCGTTAGATAGTTCTATAAAATGTATTCCATCCGCTCCATTAACATAATGGCTTGTAGATGTTTTGAGTTCTAATTTAGTTAATATTTTAGGCGCATGCAAATGTGATTCTAAAAAGCAATACAATAACACCTCGCCTAGTTCACCGTTATTTCTAGCATAGTCAACAAATTTTTCTCTTGCCTTTTTTGACAAAGTCATAGGGCGATTACTATATTCTTCTTTTACTTTTCTTGAAATAGAGTAATCTGCAATTGGCTCTAATAAATTTCTTGTAAGCAAATCATAATTAAACTGATTAGCGTTTATTTTCATTACAAATAAACTCAATTTATTTTTCCCATATTTATCAATATCCTTTGTCCACAATTCATCAAATGAATCCAAAAACTCCACCCCTGATAAGCTAAGTTCCAATTTGTATCCCCCCACTAAGCATTTAACTATTTTATTTAGTGTACATATTTATATAACATTCTATTAATACATGCTAATATTTTACCATAAAACAGCAGTTTTTTATATATTTGATACATTTTTTACATTTCTTGAGCATTTTCTTTATCCCATCTAAATCCTTTTCCTTTTGCTTCTTCTATTGCTCTTTCCTTTTGTGCTTGTCCCTCAAGTGCTGTTAAAGGATAACGTCCTTGATTATAGTTTCTATCCTCTTTAGATAACATTTGAATTGCAGATAACAAAAGTTCCATTCTTGCTTGTAGTTGTTTTTTAGTTGCTTGCTGCTCATTTAATGTAAAAGCTTTAAGGAGTGCTTCTTTAGTAAACTGCTCTGGAGGATATAGCTTTCTATTTCTACATTTTTTACCGTTAGAGGTAGTAAAGGTAATATATTTTCTTTCATCATTCCAATCTACTTTGTAACCTAGCTTCTCCATATTAGCAATAAATTCTTCCTTGCTTCTGCTACACCATTTACAGTGTTTTACTGCTAAGAAAAGTTCATATTTCCAGCTTTGTTCTTTATCCTTAGCCCTGTGTTCTCCTCTATCTTTATGATTTCCTTTAACTCCATGAACAATGATAAGTCCATAATCTCTACACAGCTCATCAGAGTATTCTTTTAAACTTTCTAACTGCTCTTTTGATAGCTGCCATTTTCGTCCTGTTGCAAAACTTACGGAATTAATTATAAAGTGGTTGTGCAAATGTTCTTTATCTGTATGGGTAGCATATACAACTTGAAAGTCTTTAAATGCTTCATGATCTAAAAGCTTTTTCCCTATTTCATTTATTATTTCAGGAGCAGCTTTATCATGTGGTGAAAAAGACTGTACAAAATGTATAAACTGTCTTCCTGTTTCCTTTTTAAAATTTTGCTTAGTCATTACAAACTCATTAAAAGCAACATCTGGACTACAGTCTTTTCCACCAACTAAATGTGGTTCTGTTTTTACAGGATTTTTTATATAATTAATGGCTCTTTTCATTCCTTTGTAGGTGTTATTTGAAGCATTAATAAACTCTATTACAGCCATTTTCTCACCTTACTTTTTACGTTTCCTTATAGAAACTAAATACTCCCATAAATCATTTAATAACTTATTTACTGATGTTATATCTGCACAATTTATTTTCCCCTGATGACAAAGCATTGTAAGTTGATTAAGATTTGTACCTACCTTTGAAAGCTGATGAGTAAAATCTTTTATTCCATCAATAACTGTAATTTCATTATTTAGTGCTGAAGTTATAACATAATTACTAAAAGTCATATTGGCACTTTTAGCCTTTTTCTTTATACATTCCATCTCATTTTCTGTCATTCTAATATTAGTCTGTAAATTTCTTTTTCTCATCCATTACCTCCTTGCTGTAGAAAATTTTTAAAAGGGGCGTGGGGATTCCCCACTCTTAACAATCTATTGGCTATACCTATAGGAAGCTTGCCCTCACCAAAGCCCATGGCTTTGTTCTTGGTCTTTTGGGTTATTGAAAACAAAGTTTTTCAAAACAAAAAAGTCCACATCATGCGGACTTGCCTAATCATATTATTAATATCAAATTTTATTTTAAGTAATATCTTATAGTCTTCGTTGAACTCATTCCACTTGCTGTATCCTTAATTATTTCATATTTATAGTCTTTAACACTAAGCATCGCATTACATACTGATGGTATCCTGTTTTTCAAATTCATAGCTTTATGAATATTCCCAGATGATATTTCTAAAACTAGCAATCCCTTCTCTAAAGAACTTGCCAATAAACTATTAATATAGCTAGAGATTTCTTCTTTCAGCCCAGTAGCTCTATCTTGGTTATTTGATGTAGATACAAGTTTTTCTCTTGTCTTAAATTTATTTGCTTCTCTTATCTTTTGTGAGTATTGGTTTGCAAATTCGCATACACCTTGCAGTTCATCTTCTGAAAATTCCTCTGGGTTCTCTACCATATATCCTACCTGCCAAAAATACATATCTATTAATTTCATAGGTGGATACTTCACTCCATCTTTTTCAAATAACATTCTACATTTTTCAAACTCATTTTCAAAATCATAATAGAAAGATACCAAATCCTTTATTGAATTCTCACACAATGCTGTATTTTTAAAGCCATGGCTTTTCACAGCATTTATAAAAAATCTATCATAAGCTGGAACTATCCCATAAATGCCTAAGAGTATTTTAGATACTAACGTATCCGTTACTGAAACTGTAGTTTCAATACCATTAATCTCTTTAATGTTACCTACATAAACTTTTATAGTGTCCTCAATTAAATCATTCAACCCATCAATATCCCCTTCGTCAATTGGAGCTACTTGCATAGATGAATAGTATTTTTTATATTTATCATTCATTGCAACGTCTCTGATAAAATATTCATGTATCCTATAGTCCTTTTGCAATAAGAAGGTTCCACCTCTCATCATTCCCCAACTAGCTAAATAAAATGCCAAATGTAAACATGAATAGTCAAATAGATTCTCATCTGCTAAATTTCCTTTATGTTTAATGAAAAAGTTATTACAGTGCTCCCAAGACTTAAAACGATGATGTTTATCCCTGACAGATAATAAATGATATTTGGATATAATTTCGTATATCAAAGCATTCTCCCCCTTCAAATCTATATTTTGATTATATCATCTATTACCTACCATCACTATATATTCTGACGGTTATTGGGAAAAACCTTGTTCCACCTCTGCAACAATATTATTCCCACAACAAACTTCCTGTTGCTTAAAACTATTTTTAAGATTTAAAAGTTGCTCATTAAAATCTTTACCTTGTGGTAAATGTCTTACTATCTTATATCTATCCCTATATTTCTCTCTTATCTGCTGACATGCAAAATGCCCTGATTCGTCATTGTCGAGGCAGAGCATTATTTTAGTGATATTAGGATTTTCTTTAAGATAATATTCAAGAGCTTTGTCAGCAACACCACCAAGAGAAATACAATGGCTTTTAAAATCTTTAATATCATGCTTCTTAATTAATGTTAAATAACTCATAAGATCAATAGGAGCTTCAAATACGCATACTGTATCATTGGTTCCTGAGCTACAAAATGGATATGTTTTATCTGAATTTTTCACATCGCATCTAAAAGACTTTCCTGTAGTGTTGGTACTTCTTATACTTGCATATTTAGCCTGTCCTTCCTTATCATATCCTACAAAAATACAGCTTCCATATTTATTTTCATAAAGCTTATCTCTCTTTACAAAATCATAAACTATTTCTTTGTCAATATCCCTTGTGTTTATGAGATATGCGAATATATGCTTAAAGGTACTACTTTTCTCTGGAAGAATAAATTCTCCTTTTTCTTCTTCTTTATTTTCAATTTTAGGTGGTGCATATCTTACAATTTCATTCTCTATATTAAGTAACTTCTTTATTGCTTCTACCCACGTTTTTCCTTCCATTTCCATAACAAATTGAATAGTACCACCACCCATGTTTTTAGAAAACCAATTCCACTTATGACCATTTCCATGAATATATAAACCACCATAGCCTTCAATTTTAAAGGATCTTGGAGTAACTTGTTTTACTGCATACCCCATACTTTCAGCATAACTTATAATATTTACACTATCTGCAAGAGCAATTTGGTTATCGGTAAATCTCAATTTTTCTCTTCTCATAAAATTCACCACTCCTATAGCATGATTTATTCAAGCTCCCATTCTTCATCTTCAATATCCATAGAATAACCAATTTCTGCTTCCTTTGTAACTTCTACAATTTCAAAAGGTTCATAATTTGCTCTTGCCTGTGTATTCCTTGGCATATATCCCTTTTCTGCCATTGAAGTATATTTTGTATCAGCCACTATAATGTGATCATGTATTCTAATTTCTAATGGATGAAAAATATCTACAAGTCTTTGTGTCATGTTTTTATCTTCAGCGGATGGCATTATTGAGCCTCCTGGATGGTTATGTGCTATAATCATTGATTTACAATCACAATCTAAAGCTTGCTTTAATATCTCTCTTGGATAAACTATAGCCTGTGATATTGTTCCTTCTGATACCACACTGGAATGAATAATATTATTTCCTGCATCTAAAAAAGCAACCATGAACTTTTCTTTGTCTTTCTTACCACTAAGTAAGGGTACAAAGTAAGCTCCTGCTTGCTCTGGAGATGTTATCTTTATTTTATTTTCACTTTCATGGGACTTTAATAGATTATAAGAAGCAATAAATTCATTCAGTAATCCTATCTTTTGAAGCTGTTTTTCATTAGGATCTATAATACGTGGATGTTCTAAAATATTAAATGGACTATTATCTCTGGCATAGTCCTGAACCTTTCTCATAGAAAGACCAGTTAGTGTAGTTAATCCTTTTAAAAAACTTTCTGTATGTGGCATACTCTTCATTAAATAACACCTCCATTCTTTTCATTTTCTTCTTCTAAAGCTTCAATAATTTGCTCTAAACTTTCAAGTTTTTCTAATATCTCATAGGGTAAATCCATTAATTCAATATCTTTTAGAAAATTATCTATTCCAAAGTTTTCAATGTATCCTGTAATTTTTTCTTCAGTATCAATGTCTAATTCAAGAAGTTGTGCTACCAATGAACTGATGTATTTATAGCTATATAAGTCAATTCTTTTTTGCTTAGTCATTTTTTCATCACCTTTCTATAATATCTAATTTCAACTTTTACTCAAAAAAAGACCTGTCAAACGACAAGTCTTTTTATTTATAAACATGTACTAAATAGCACATCATTATTTGGTTAAGCTCTACGCTGCGATCTACTTTATCACATGCTCTACCAACTGAGCTAACTCCCCGTAAATACCGCATAGAGCTATTATTATGAATAAAATATTCACAAAACACCACTTCCCTTCGTATTTATCCTTGAGAATTGTAATTAAGTTACCAATGGTAGACCTAACTGTTGATTCTCCAATTAAAATGAGAATATAAATACTTATGGTTGTTAGTGCGGGGAGTGAAGGACTCGAACCCACGACCTTGGCAAACAAATTTAACTATACATAATTATATAACTTTCTTTTAAAAATATCCAGTCATCTGAAAATTTATACCGCCATTTCATCCATTTCTTCTTCATCATTTTCAATTTCATTTGTTTCTTCTTTTTTATCAGTAAAGGTATCTTCATCTGCTAAAACTTCCTCACATTTTTTGTTCATATCAAGAAGTGTATTAAGTTCAAATTGCCTTGCAAGCCTTACCTTTAGTTCTTCTTCATACTGAAATGGCTTTTCATATTCAATCTTGGATTGCTGTAGGTTTCTTTGATACTCTTCAATTTTACATTCAATTCTGTTTAACTTATTTTCAAGATTATTTAGAGCATTTTCAACCCTTATCATATTCCCATGTGCACTATCTCCAAGTTCTACAGTATATTTTGAGTTGCCATGAAGTATAAGGTCTACTTTTTCATAAAATACATTTCTTCTTAACATTAAATCAAAACCTCTAAAAGTACCAATATGACGTTCTTCTCCTTTTGCAACTTTTGAGGATAAAGCTTCAAGCATTGTGCCTGCCTTTTCTCTCTCATCAAATAACTTACCATTAAGAGTAATTGAAAAGTCTTTACTTATGCTCATATCACGTCTATTAATATCCTTAATAACACATTCAAGCTGCTGTTTTGCTTCATTTATAATCTTAGGATATTTAAAAGTAAAGTTATCCTGCATAGTATATTTTTGATTATCATAGGCAGATTTTAATACTCTAAGTCTTGATACTTCGTTATCAATATCCATCTTTTCTTTAATCAATGGATTACCTGTTGCAAGAGCTTTTACTTCTGCATAAGAAAGCACTGTTTCATCTACATCCTCACAATTTCTTGCAACGGATTTTGAAGTCATAATTTGAGAAATAAATTTTTGTTTTTGTTCAACTATCTGCCACAAGTAAGAATCAAAGGTATTCTTAGTAACATACCTATAAATATTAACTTCACTATTCATATTCCCTTGTCTTAAAATTCTTCCCTCACGCTGCTCAATATCACTTGGTCTATAAGGACAATCTAAATGGTGAAGTGCTATAAGTCTATCTTGAATATTGGTTCCTGTCCCCATCTTAGGTGTGCTTCCTATAATTACTCTTTTATTTCCTGACCTCATATCAGAAAATATTTGCTCACGTTGAATTTCATTTTTAGCATCATGAATAAAACAAACTTCATCTTCTGTAATTCCTCGCCTTACAAGCTCTTGTTTTACATAATCATAAACTGAAAAACGCCTATCACTATTAGGCGTTCCTACATCACAAAAGACTATTTGAGCTCCTTTTATATCCTGTGATTTTAAGTATTCTTCATAAATATTTTCTATACATTGGTTAACCTTAGAAGCAGGATCATTTACAGCATTTATATCTAAAAGCCTTGGATCTGTACCAAGTAATCTTGCTTCATTTGTAATTTTAAGCATATTATCACGAGAAGGATCCACCATACCATTTCTTATTCTCTCTGCTCTTTCCACAAACTCCATCATCGCATCTTGAATAAACTCATTTGGCTCTGAAGCTGCAAGGATATATTTATCATCTTTTAATTTTGGTATTGGAAGTTGCAGCATATCTGATGTTTGCACGTCTGCTATATTCTTAAATAAAGTCATTAGCTCTGGTAAATTTGTAAATTTAGAAAATCTACTTCTAAATCTATAACCTGTCCCTTCTGGTGCAAGTTCAAGAGATGAAACAACTTCACCAAAGCTTGCTGCCCAAGCATCAAAATGATGAATACCTCGTCTTTCTAACTCATGGTTTTGAAGATATCTTTGCATAACATACATCTCAGTCATAGAGTTTGAAATAGGAGTTCCTGTGGCAAAAATTACTCCTTTGCCATCATTAACTTCATTGATATACTGACACTTCATTAACATATCGCTTGCCTTTTTAGCTCTAGTATTTGAAATGCCTGCAACATTACGCATTTTAGAGAATACTGCACAGTTTTTATAATAATGTGCTTCATCTACAAACATACAATCAATACCTAGTTCCTCAAAATTAATAACATCATCTTTTTTAGAAGCATCTAATAACGCTTTTAGTTCACTTTCAAGCCCCTTTTTAAACTTCTCCATTTGCTTTATAGACCAGTTTTCACCACGCTCCCTTTTAGTTTGCTCAATAGCATAAGTCATTTGCTCAATCTGATAATTTAACATTCTCTCCTGTCTTTCCTTAGATATTGGTATTTTCTCAAATTGACTATGCCCAATAATAATTGCATCATAAGCTCCTGTAGCAATTCTACTTACAAACTTTCTTCTATTTTGCTTTTGAAAATCCTTTTTAGTAGTTACAAGAATGTTGGCTGATGGATAAAGTCTTAAAAACTCTGCTCTCATCTGCTCTGTTAAATGGTTAGGTACTACAAATATACTCTTCTTAGCAAGTCCTAATCTTTTAAGTTCCATACCACTTGCTATCATTTCAAAGCTTTTCCCTGCACCAACACAGTGGGCAAGTAATGTACTTCCTCCATAAAGAATTCTTGCTATGGCATTTACTTGGTGTTTCCTAAGTTTAATATCAGGATTCATTCCTGGAAAAGTAAGATGTGAACCATCATACTCTCTTAATCTGATGTTATTAAAATTTTCATTATAAAAATCAACATATTTCTTTCTTCTGTCTGGATCTCTGAATAACCAGTTTTTAAACTCTTCCTTTAATTGATTTTGTTTTTCTCTTGCCAGCATTGTTTCCTTTTGATTTAAAACATATCTTACAGTATCACCATCTTCTATTCTATCTTTTACGGTAACCGTTCTAAGATTTAAACTTTCCTCACTGATATAATAAGCGTTAATTCTCTTTGTTCCAAAGGTTTCTGTGGCTGCTATAGAATTACCATCTGCACCTTTGTTTTCTATACTCCAAGAAGCATTATAATTATTGTAATGAACTTTTATTTCATTATTTGAATATCGTGAATTTGAATTTTGAAAGTATCTTGGTGTTCCTAAAGTTTCATAAATAAATTTTTCCATATCACTTTCTTCAATCCAAGTAGTACCAAGTCTAATATCAATTTCACTAGCTTCAAGTTCCTTAGGTTGCACTTGCTCTAAAGCTATTACATTACCTGCAAATAATGCTCCATTAGTTTCTGCATATACTTTAGCAATTCTAAGTTTTTGCCTTACATTTCCACTTAAATATTCATCTTGTGGTTCCCATCCTTTTAAAATATCATCCTTATAATAATGTTCAGGATTTAAAAAGATTTGTCCTTTTAACTCTTCTATAATATTTTCTGGTGTACTATCATAAAGCTCTAACATTAAAGACAAGTCCACCTTACCTTTTTCATTTAAGCTTACAGTTAGTGCTTCAATAGCTGTATCAACTTCTGTAATTTTCTCTAGTGGTCTAATTGTCTGCTTTGTAAACATATCAGCCTTGGTAACTTTATTAGCTTCATCAACAACTTCTAATGAACATAAAAGAGGATAATCATTATCATCTCTAAAAGCTGTATTATTAGCTCTTGAAGTAATATAACCATATTTTTTAACAAAGCTATCATAATTGCTATTTAAAATAGCTTGCTTTTCCTTTAATTCTGTTTCAGTACATCCATTGGTTTGAATATCAATAATTTCTCTTGTAATTTCTCTAATACCATGAAGCCCTTTAATACGTTCCAATGTTTTACCTATTTCATCAATCCTTCTCATGGAAGCATTTTCACGATAATATAAGTTATCTCCAACAAAAGTGTATGTGTAATTCCTTATATTAGGGTCAGCAGGTATTTCATCTTGTGAATTAATATCTTCTCTCTCATAACTACCTATATCAGCATTAAGATTTTCAATAGTCTTATGCAGTGATTCTTTAAGGTCAAAGTTTTCATCCTCATTAAATAATGCTGTATACTTACTTCCTTCCCCATACATTCTTTGGTCAAAAAGCATTTTTCCAAGAAGCATATCAGGGTTATCAATAAAATACTCATTTACAGGAACTTTATCCTCTGTTAATCCTACATGCAGCCAGTTAGGTTCATTTACTGATACCCTTTCACGTTTTTGCAAAAATATAATATCCGTTGTAACATCAGTATTTGCATTTGTTTTAAAGGCTGTGTTTGGAAGCCTTATTGCTCCTATTAAATCAGCTCTTTCAGCGAGGTATTTTCTTACTGAGCTATTTTCTTTATCAAGAGTTCCTTTACTGGTAACAAAGGCAACTATTCCTCCTGGTCTTACTTTATCTAAAGCCTTGGCAAAGAAATAATCATGGATTAAGAAATTTTGCTTATCATAATTTGGATCATGGAGTTTGTAATCTCCAAAAGGAACATTTCCAATAGCTACATCAAAGAAATTATCTGGATAGTTAGTTTCTTCAAAGCCTTGAATTTTAATATTTGCCTTCTGGTATAGCTGCTTTGATATTCTTCCTGATATATCATCAAGCTCTACTCCATAAAGTTTTGAGCCTTCCATACTTTCTGGTAAAGTAGAAAAGAAATTTCCTACCCCCATAGATGGCTCTAATATATTACCTGACTTAAATCCAAATCTCTCAAGTGCTTTATACATAGCCTCAATAACTATTGGTGAAGTATAATGAGCATTAGGTGTAGATGCTCTAGCTGATGAATATTCCTCAGGTGTTAATAAAGCTTTAAGCTCTGCATATTCACTATTCCACCCACCTGCATTTATATCAAAAGCTTGTGGCATACCACCCCATCCAACATACTTTGCAAGTATCTTTTGCTCGTCAATCGTTGCAAGTCTATTTTCTCCTTCAATAACCTTTAAAGTTTTTATTGCCTCTACATTATTTCTAAACTTTGTTTTAAGCCCACCAACTCCAATTTCATCTTCTGGACTATATTTATAATTTATAGGTTTATGTTTTTCTATAGTTTCCTTTTCTTCATTTGTTTTAACTTCTTCTAAAACAATATCTTCTTCATTACCTTTAACTTCTTCTGCTAAATCAATATTGTTTTGATTATTTTCTGGCATAAAAAAAGAGCCACCATTAAGTGACTCAATAACGTTAGTTTGTATTTTATTTTCTATCTGACTTGGTACACTATCTCCAGTAGAACTATTTCTTCTGCTGTCTGTTTCACTTGTTCCCTGTACTTGAAGCTCTCCATGGTGTTCTCTGGATTTGGTATTGGATTTGTTTTCAACATCTGTTCCATTATTAACTCCAGTTTCCCATAGGCTTCCTTGTTCACCTTGTGCATAGTTGGCATCAGTTCCCCCTTCGCTAGAAGTAGGCTGTATCTGTTCGGATGATTTTCCTTCAGATAACTTAGTGCCATCTGTCCGTATTTCCCTAATAGTTTCACGTCTGCTTTCTTGTCCTTGGATATTTGAATCTCTGGATAAAGTATCCCCTCGACTTCCTTGTAATTCATTTTTAATGCTTCTTTCATTATTTCTCTCGCTCCTTTTTTCTCTAATAATTTGGTTTACTTCACTTTCAATTTCTCTTAGAATTTCTTGGGACACACTACAAACCGCACTGCCTAATCGAAAAGTAAGTGCCAGTGTATTAAAATGTGTAATCAATCTAAAGCTATTATCATCATTGTAAATAGGAGATTCTATACCACACCTTTTAGCTACCATATAATGAGTACTTTCAATAATAGTTTGAGTAAAACAGCTTATAAGCCCCTCAATAGGTAAATCTTGAAGCCATGTGTTTTGGGTATCATTTTCAAAGTCTGCAAAGCTATTTTCTAGGTTTGCATTGACCTCCATTTCAACCAATTCTCCAATTATGCTATCTAAATTATTATAAGAAAGGTCATATTTTTTATTAAGCTTGTCTACAAGTGAAGGAGTAATATTATCATTTAAACTCCATAGCTTAGGAATTGTATGTGGTTCACCATTAGTGTCTTTAACATCAAATAAGTACTGAAGCTCTAAATTAGATTTAGAAGTATCAAAAACCGCAATACTCCTTGTTCCTTTATTAATATATCTTCCTATCTTTCTATTCCAGATTTCCATATTAGCAACCATTGTTGCATCTGGTCTTTGGGCATAAATTAATATAGCATTGTCAAAATTGTATTTGTAAATCCTTGATGCAAAGCTTAAAAAGTCTTTCCACTCCGGCTTACTTCCTGTTACAATATCAGTTATCTTTTCATAAATTTCTTTTACTTCTTTGAATCTACTCATTCAAAACCTCCTTCCCTTGTGACTTAAAATATAATTCCAAAGCTTTTTCAATAACATCTTCAATTTCAGACTGCTTTGTTTCAGGTGTAAAGAATTTACTGATAAGCTTAGGTTTTAATTTAATAGATGCTGGCTTATTTACCTTTTCCTTCTTATTTAATTCTCCTGAAAGAATTGCATAAGCTGTTTCTTCATCTAACTTTTTGCTTTCTGAGTAATTCCTAAGTGCTTCTGCTTTTTTCATATCTACTTTGAAGTTATGCTCAGAAATAATAAGTTCTACAATATATTGTTCTTCTTCTGTTAGATATGAAAGAGTTACTGAAGCTATAAAAGGTATTTCTTCCATATCTAATCGGTCTTTTAAATTCTTTATAAGATTGCATATCCTTAAATATCTTGATACTGATCTACCTGAAAGATTATAAGTTTTTCCTGTTTCATCCGCACTTGTCAACTTCTCGCCAACTTGTCGAGAAGTTTCATCATCCTTGATTTCATCAGCTTTTAGCAGTGTTTCTATCTCTTTTAAAATATCTGTTCTTTTTCCTTGTGAAGATAGTGCCTTATGATGCTGCTCTAATGCCGTTGCTCTTTCAGAATGAAGCATATCACTAAAAGAACGTTGCATAAGGTTTGTTTCAGTTACAATAAGCATTGCTTCTTCATCTTCAAGGTTTTCTTTAATTATTACTGGTACTTTCAATAGTCCTGCTGTTTTAGCAGCATTAACCCTGTTATGACCTGATAAAATTTCAAATTCTTCACCTTTAGGTCTTACAATAACAGGAACAATAACTCCAAGTTCCCTAATACTTCGTACTATATTTTCAAAGCGTTCACCATCATATAATTTAAAAGGGTGGTTTTCAAAGGATACAAGCTTTGATATGTCAATTTCAGTTTGATTAGTAACCTCTTTTTCCTCAGTATTTTCTCCAAACATATCTGCCAAACTCATTAACTTTTTCTCACTCATATTAACACAACCTCCCTTGCAAACTCCTCATATGCTATTGATACTTTATTCTTAGGATCATATTCTATGGTACTTTTACTTTTCATATTAGCTTCTCCAACCTTTACTGATGTTGGTATCTTGCTATTAAATATGTTAACACTATTCCCATATGCTTCTTGTATAATTGATAGCACTTCCTTTGATAGTTTCATCCTTTCTGCATACATGGTAAGAAGTATTCCATCCACTTCTATTTTAGGGTTAATTCTCTTTTTTACCCTTATGATATTTCTTAATAACAACTCCAAACCTTTAGCAGAAAGATATTGAGGAGTAACAGGTATAATAACACTATCACAGGCTGCAAGAGCATTAATTGTTAGCATTCCAAGTGATGGAGAACAGTCAATAATAACATAATCATAAGCTTCTTTAATTTCATCAACGATAGACTTTAAAACAAGCTCTCTACTCATAACATTAACAAGAGCTATTTCTATTGCCGATAATTCCAAGTTACAAGGAATAAGATCAATGTTTCCTACTGAAAGAATATATTCATCTTTTTCAGGTAGATTTTTTTCTTCAATAGCCAGTGCCATCAGATTATAAATTGTTGTGTTGATATTATCAGTGTTGTCATAGCCAAAACATACAGTTAAACTGCTCTGAGGGTCAAAATCTATCAGTAAAACTTTCTTTCTCATTTCTGACAGAGCATATCCTAAATTTAAAGCTGTTACAGTTTTCGCTACTCCCCCTTTTTGATTAACGATTGCTATTACTTTGCTCATATTTTATCCTCCACCTTGCTAAATTTATTTTTTTCATTCTTATATTTCACACTTTATAGTTTAATAATACACTTTAAAGTTTATTATTACAAGAAATATCAAACTATTTAGTTTGGTTTTATTTGTATTTATTGATAAATCACACTTAAAAGTGTATATTGTTAATAAGGATGGTGAAACTATATGTCTTTAACAATGGGGGAAAAAATTCGTATTTTAATAAAACGTAAAAAAATTACTATATCTGAGCTTGCAGAATTAATTGGAACTACTAATCAAAATTTATCCAACAAACTTACTCGTGATAATTTTTCAGAAAAAGAACTCCAGCAAATTGCTGAAGCTCTTGGGTGTAAATTTGAAGGTTATTTTGTTTTTGAGGATGGGGATAAAATATAGTAAAAGGCTATGAGTTCTAATCTTTAACTCATAGCTTTTTAAACTTATATCTGCTTTATCATGTTTTTAATTGTAAGATTTTTCAATTTACAACTAATAGGAGTTAACTTATCGATATTATTATCAATATGCATTGCTTCATTATATATTATACCTAGTAAAAAATAAATATCAGGAACAACTACACCTTTCTCTTCAGCAAATCTCAATTTTTCAGTAGTACAATGTGTTCTAATAAATTCTTTTTTATCATCTTCATTTTGAATCAAATTATAAATATTTTCTTCAACTTTTAATCTTACTGCACAACATACTGATAGAATATCAATTTCTGTATTCTCATTAACATACTTGTCCAATTTATTATAAACAAAATTTTTAAAATCTAGAGAACTTCCTAGTTTTTCATTTAATCCCAGCAATTTAAATTGCTCTTTTATATCTACATTTTCTGGAGCATAATGCAAAAAATTATGACTAATTTCATTTTCAATAGATACGTTTTTCCTTTTTAATAATATATTCTTAATTGATTCATTAATTCCAATGTTATTTTTATCTAGGTAATATACATGTTGATTTTTAAATAAAAAATTTCTAAAATAATATGGATTTAGATGAGTCATTATTAATGGAAATAATATTTTCCCTGACTCCTTATATTCTTTAATAAATTGAGTGATATAATATTGAGCTGATATTAAATTAGCATCATCTAAATAATCAAATACTTCATCAATTACTAAAATACATTTTTCTTTCTTGAGTTTTCTTTTTGCTTTCAGTAATAGTGCCACGAAAGATATTACATCCCTCTCTCCGTTAGAAATCTGATTAGCTTTTGGAAATTCAATCATTACACCTTTACCTGGAACCTCTTTTGGCCTTATGTTTTTCCATGTAGATCTAAAAAAATTAAAATTCATATCTAATTTTTTTTTTTCAATTAAGTAATCATAATATACACATACAGAATTAAATTCTTTACTATCTTCATTATATATACTAATTAACTGAATAGTAGAAAGATAAAGTGCCACTTCACTCTCGAATGTTTTATCGTGTTTTTTAATTATTGCTACAATTTTATTTATATCGTTTATCTCTTTTAATATAGACAAGTATTTTTTTTCGATTTTCTCTACTATTTTTTCACTATTTCCTTTTAATAAGTTTACTTCTTCATTAAATTTTTCTAACTTCTTTTTAATTCTAACCCCTGAAAATTTAGAAAAATCAATGTTATCTTTAAGTTCAACAATCAAGTCCATATTTTCTAAAATACAATTGATGTTACCTAATATTTTCCCATTACATCCAAATTTATTCTTAATATCTTTTATAGAATACTTAAATTTAACTTTTGGTGGAACACTTTCAATCAAGCAAATTGGTGTAACTTCTAGAGATGGACTAGCTATAGTTTTACCAGATATTTTTAACTTCTTAGCTTTTGGTATTAATTGACTGTTAATAACAAATATATCGAATTCATTTTTAATTTTATTTGAATTTTCAGTAGCTTCCACTATATTTTCACTATTATCATTTTCAATTATAGAAATAGTAACCTTAGGTTTATTTGCTTCATCATTATTATAGAAAGCATCTTTATCTAACCTAATGCCATTAGAATTAATATTATTGAAAGCTGCAGCAAAAGAACTCTTTCCAAATCCATTAGGTGCAACCATTATACTTGGTTTGTTAGGAATTAAGTCGAGTACAAACTCTTTATTACCTATGCCTCTTACATTTTCAATCTTAATTGATTTTATTCTTTTCATGCTTTTCTCCACTCTTAAAATATTATATAAAAATAGTTACCTATTTAAAATTAACTTATTATTGTACCTTTATTTACAATATATTTAAAAATAAAACTAATTTGTATGCGCTTATGTAAATATATTAGTACATTTTGTAAATTAATTCAATGTATTGTAAATATAAATAAAACCAATTAAATTGAATAAAAAGTTCAAATCTTAAGATTTGAACTTTTTAATACTAAGCATACTATTTTTCTATCCTTACTATATTACATCACATATCTAACAACACCATGAATGACTTCTTTATTTCTAAAATCATCACCTTTTGTATTAAAATTAAAAAAGCTTGTAAAGTATATAAATTCAAGTATTACACGGAATCTTTGCGAAGTATTCCTACCACACACTCCGCATGTATAAGATTCAAAAACATATCTACCCTCAATACATTACAACTTATTTTTAAAAGGAATTCTCAATATTACAAAATAGACGATTTGAAAATACTACTCCCTTAAAGCTCATCACTCTATATTTTTTAGAATAATTTTTTTTATAAATGTATCTTGGAATAATATAACCTCAAAAAGTACACTATTACCAAGTAATTATATATAATATAACTATATAAATAGCATATATTAATACTGTGTAAAAATTAAGCTTAAATTAACAAAATAATAAACATCATTGAATTAGCACTATCAGGTGAGTGTGCAGATGAAATCTTTGGTGGATACCCTTGGTATAGAAGGCCTGAAGACATCAATGCAAATACCTTCCCTTGGTCAAAATCAGTAAATGCAAGAAAAGAAATTCTATCAGACCAATTAAAATCCTTAGACTTAGAAGGATTTTTAAATGAACAGTATCAAGGTACTATAAAACAAGTTCCTCACCTAGATGGCGAATCTAAACAAGAGCATCGTATGAGAGAGTTATTTTATCTTAACATTAAATGGTTTATGATTACACTTCTAAACAGAAAAGACCGTATGAGTATGTCCAATAGTCTTGAAGTAAGAGTTCCCTTTGCAGATCAGAGATTAGTAGAATATGCATTCAATATTCCATCTGAAATAAAATTCTATAATGACAGAGAAAAAGGCTTATTAAGAAAAGCCCTAAAGGGTATTCTCCCTGATGACATTATTGAAAGAAAAAAGAGTCCTTATCCTAAGACTCATAACCCTGAGTATACTAGCATAGTTCAAAATTGGATGAGACAAATCGTAGAGGATAAATCCTCACCAATTCTTGACTTAATAGATAGAAAAGCTGTGGAAACATTAATCGAAACAGGTGGTTCTTCCTTTAAAGCTCCTT
Source organism: Clostridium sp. DJ247 (assembly GCF_014231265.1). Taxonomy (NCBI): domain Bacteria; kingdom Bacillati; phylum Bacillota; class Clostridia; order Eubacteriales; family Clostridiaceae; genus Clostridium; species Clostridium sp. DJ247. Next base: position 92,127 of record NZ_JABAIW010000005.1, read on the forward strand.
GGTTTGGTCAGCTTATGAGAGGACCTCAGTTATTGGCCTATCTAATTCAGGTTAATACTTGGCTTAAGGAATATAATGTTAAAATAGAATTATAATAAAAATAAAGCAAGGAGAACATCCATAGGTTTATGTAAAACTAAATAGATAATAATGTAAATGCTAAGAAGCTGGCGTCTTACAAAAATACCTACTTCTTAGCATCTAAATTTATTTAAATATATATATCAGAAAACTCAATTTGCAGATTTTCTCCATATTTTGATTTAGAAAACTCTTTACTTGTCATGTTACTTTCTACTTCTCCGGTATTCGATGTTTTTACAGGCAGCGTTACTATAAACTCGCTTCCCTTGCCTAGCTCACTTTTGACACAAATAGTTCCGCCATGCATTTCAACAAGTGATTTTACTAGAGCAAGACCTATCCCACTTCCTTCTTTTTTTCTAGTTGTAGACTTATCAACTTGAGCAAATCTCTCAAATATAAAGTCTAACTTGTTTTTAGGTATACCAATTCCTGTATCTCTTACAGAAATTTCTATGAAATATCCTTTGTCGTAAATATTAACAAATATGCTTCCATTATCATTAGTAAATTTCACCGCATTAGATAAAAGATTTAAAATAATTCTTTCAATTTTTTCCTCATCAAATAAAATAATTTTTTCCTCTATTTCTGTATCAAAAATTATATTTATACCATGTGAATTTATAAAAGCTGCAACAGATTGAACTAATTCTTCAATTACATATATTATATTTCCGCTGACTAAATGAAGACTTAAATAGTTTCCATCTATTTTTGTAGTATCTATTAGATTGTTAATTAATCTAAGAAGCCTGAATGAATTTTGGTTTATTATATCAAAATAATATTTTATTCTCTCATCACCTAGTTGCTTTGATCCATCCAAAGATTTTAATAACTGTATGGTACTACTTATAACGTTAAGGGGCGTTTTAATCTCGTGAGAAATATTGGTAAAGAATTCTGTTTTTAACTTATTGTACTCCATTAGCTCCTCTACTTTTTTGGTACTTTCATTATTCTTAAGACTTAGGGTATTAATCTTTTCATTAGCCACTGCCACTTGCTGCACTAACATTAAAGCCTCCTTTACGGAATATTTTAATGTTAGTAAAGTATTCACTCTTGCCAAAAGTTCATGTTTGCCAAAGGGCTTTCTTAAATAATCATTTGCACCACATTCAAAGGATAATACTAAATTTTCCAGCCTATTGTCTGCAGTCATCATAAGTACAGGCAGCTCAAAAAGTGAGTATTTTTTTCTTATTACATTACAAATCTCGTAGCCTAATAAGTCAGGAATCATCATATCAAGAATAACTAAATCTAAGTCTTTATTTTGTTCAATAATTTCTATAGCCTGTTTCCCTGTTGAAGCCTTTAGAACATACTGACTAAAGATTGAGACATAATCCTCTAGTATCTTTAGATTTACATATTCATCATCAACTATCAATATTTTATAATTTTTATCAGTTTTAATATTTATATTTTCTTCAATTTTTTCAGTTATTTTATTTATGGATAAATTTAAAGTCTCACCCTTCGATTCTTCTATATAATCAGTATTTTCAATAGTCAAAGCTTCCTCTTCAGAGCATAAAGGTAGCGTAAACATAAATTTAGTACTCTTACCAACAATGGAACTAACTGCTATCTTCCCACCATGAAGCTCAACTAAGTTTTTTGTTATATATAGCCCCAAGCCAGTACCTCCATATTTTTCAGAAATACCCTGGCCTTGTTCATAGATACTAAAAATTGTGCTAATTTCTTCTTCAGGTATTCCAACTCCATTATCTTCTACGCAAATTTCCATATAATTTTCTTTTACAGAATAAGAAACAATTATTTTACCTTCTTGAGTAAATTTGATTGCATTACCTAGTAAATTATAAAAAATCTGCTGTATTCTATTTTCGTCCCCATTTATACTAGGAACTGCTCCATCTATTAAATTGACTAACTCTATATTTTTGCTACTTATGGTAGGCTGGCAAAACTTTATTACCATTTCTAAAATTTTATTAATCTTAACTGGTTTTCTAATTAACTTTATTTCATTATTTCTTAGCTTGGAAAATACTATAATATCATCAACTAAATTCGATAATCTCCTTGCACTTGCTTTAATTAAAAACAAATCATTTCTATCGTCCTTGCTGATACTATTTGAGCTTTTATTAGCAAGATTTTCGGATAGTCCAATTATTCCATTTAGTGGCGTTTTCAATTCATGTGAAGTTATAGCTAAAAAATCATCCTTTAAATTATTCAAAGACTTTAGTCTTTCACTCATATCTTCAAAACTTGAAAGAGCTTTAGATTGTCTTTCTGCCAAAACATAATAATTGGCTATTATGAATATAAATATTCCTAAGGGTGCAAAGGAATTGGTTATAATTATGCTGTACTCGTATAAAATATCATTAATTCTTGTTATAAACAGTGCAGAAAGTCCTACTACAGCAATATAATCGCTGGTTTCCGACTTAATATATACTTTAGATATCTTCCACATCATGCAAAATATCATTAATAATGCATAAATTTCAAAAGGAACTATCAACCTAATATAATACTTAGGTGGACAAATAAGCACAAGCAAAAAGTATAATATAGCTGAAAAGTTTGAAGTTTTTAAAATTCTTTTTGATAGTATCTCACCATAATTCTTGTTAATAAATAATACTATAAAAGGAATATATAAATAAAAGGTCCAAATCCTTATCTTTCCTGACACTATAAAATTAAAGTTAGGAAATAAGGAAATAATAAATCTTTCACCTAAAAACAATGTTCTAACAGCAACTATAATGCAAACTATTGCAAAATATAATGGAGTCTTGTCCTTCTTTCTCTTAAAAAATATAGCCAAATTATAAATTGCAGCTATTAATGTACTTCCAAAGAGGAAAATATCAAAGGCTTGCTTGCGCTCTTTATAACTATTTATTTTTGAAGCTTCTCCCATTAAAATAGTATCAATAAATCCATAAGTAGCATAAAAATTACTAACTTGAAGCGTCAAAAATACTTCACCATTTTCTGTATAGAAAGATGCCGACTTTGGCAATAGCTGCGGATTCATTTCATTTTGTGTCTTACCTACTTTTCCTACAGCAGCTACTTGTTTATTGTCTGCCCACAGTTGAAATGCATTTTGGATATAATCAATTTTAACAGAATACAGGTAATCATCGCTATTGACAAGGATTTTAAGTCTATAAGTTCCATAGCCGTATCCACCAAAATTACCTGGGATATAACTATAACTCTTTTTTAAAGACCTATTACTAAAATCTTTAGGCGTTAAAAGCTGTTTATCGTAAAATTCCCACTGTCCATCTAACTTTAACAGCCCATCCTTATTAAAATCCCAATTTCTTAAATCTATTACACCTTTTACAGCTACAGGCCTTGCTTTTTTCGTATGATTAACATTTAAACTGCTGCTTATTATGTATATAAGTATTATTAAAGTAATTGAAAGTAAACTAAACAATTTTATCTTTGGTAATTTAATACTCATCTAAAAACTCCTTAATTGTTAATCCTTGTCTATTGAGATTAGCTCACATTTTCTTAATAATATATAGTATATCAAGAAATTATGTTTAATTCTATATGATATCTTTTCAATCCTTTTTATAATAAATACCCTTAAAAAAGTCAGAGGCTTAATCGATAAACTGATATGAAGGATAAATTATTTGGAGTATTTGAAATCTTAAAAGACTTAAATAAATTTAAAGAAGTTTTCATAGACGAATCAGGTAATGTAGCTTGGGATAGAGATACTAACATTGACTCTAATGTTGTCTGGAATAATAGAATAGATATATGTAAGAATTCTATTTACCTTAATTCTAAACCAGTAAATTAATATTATCTTTAATACTTAGCAGAGTATCATTGAATCAAAGCCTCACCAATACTTTATTATATTGGAATATGACATAATTTTGTATTTATTTATAAAATTTTTCATTTTTCTGCATCAATGTGTAACTTTAACATATATATTACTGTACATTTCTGTAAAATTACTATATAATGTAATATATAATAAATTATATAATTTGATTTAATAATTAATTCAACAAAAGGGGGATGTACATGAAAAAAATTATTACTTTAATTGCTATAACAGCATTAACATTTGGTATTTCAACAACCACTCAGGCAAAAGGAGGATATAGTTTTAACAGGCTTTATGGATCAGATAGGTATAAAACTTCTGTTAATATTTCTAATAATTTTAGCAGTGGAACTGTGCAAAATGTAATTGTATCCAGTGGGAATAACTTTCCTGATGCTTTAGCTGGAAGTGTCCTTTCAAAGAAGCTTAATGCACCAATACTTTTAGTAAGTAACGATATAAATAATAACAGTGACTCAATAGAATATATACAATCTCACTTAGACAAAGGAGGAAATATTTATGTTTTAGGTGGAAAATCTTCTGTAAGTGATGATTTCATGAACTATATGCAAAAGCAAGGATACAATGTTATACGACTTGGAGGAAGCAATAGATTTGACACTAATAAATCCATTGTTAACTATATGAATGTACCAAAAGGTACTCCTGTTGTTTTAGTAAATGGCTATGGTTTTGCAGATGCACTCAGCATTTCAAGTGTAGCCGCCTTAAAAGGTTATCCTATACTAATGGCCAATTCTTCTAACTTGCCAAATGAAACCAAGGAAACAATAACAAATCTTCAACCAAGGAAACAATAACAAATCTTCAACCAAGTAAACTATTTGTAATAGGTGGTAATGCTTCAGTTGGAGATGAAACTGTAAACCAGGTAAAGACTCTTGTACCTTCACTAGATACTAACAATATAGTAAGAATTGGTGGACAAACTAGATATGAAACCTCTTTAAATATATGTAAATATTTTGATTTAGACACTGATAACGCTATTGTTGCAAATGGTGAAAACTTTCCCGACGCATTATCAGGAAGTGCCCTAGCAGCCAAACTAAATGCACCTATAATATTAACAGATGGGCAAAATATTGCAGATCAAAAAGACTATTTAGATTCTAGGCATTATAAGAATATAACTCTTCTTGGGGGTTCTGGGTCTATAGATATCTTAACAGAATATGCATTAAAAGGTTCAGATAACGTAACAGATGAAGAAAAGGATTATATAAATAAATTATCATATTACTGTAACGCTTATGCAGATATATCCTTAAATTATGTTCAAGATATGAACAAATTTGATCCTATAGCTAAATCTTTAAATCAGAATTCATCAAATAATATAACGGCGCTAACTGACTTTTTAAATAAATATATTGATCTTATGAATGATATGAAAAGCTTAAATAATACATATAAGCAAAAATTCCTTGATTTAAAAGATCAAGTTTCAAGCTTACAATCTCCTGGCAGTACAGAATTGCTTAAAACTGATTATATTAATGGTATAGATACTGTATTAAAAAAATTGGATATTCTTATAGGTTATATGGATAACTTCATAAACTTATGCACTGAAATAAAAGATGCTGTAAATTCAAATAATATAAATAAAGCAATGGAGTTAACCCAAGAATTAAAAACTTTAAAATACAACTTAGATAAAGAACGCACTCCATACGTTAATGACATCACAAAATTGCGTAGTAAGCTACTTAAAATTCAAAGCTATATACAATAAACAAAATCAATAAATTATAACCAAAAGAAAGCATGTGGTTATGTGCAATACTTTTATTCTAAACCACATGCTTTCTTTTCTATTTATACAATATCATCTGACATTGGAACAATATCGCTTACCTCTGCAGATATAATCAAGAGAAATGCTCATATCCTTTTGAAAATGAAATTTGCAAGGAACAAAATATAGTTTCGGATGTAGAATTGGTAGAACGTCAATCTGTTATTCCATTGTAATGATTATAATAAAATATGGGAGGCTATCATAAAATTTAAGTTAAAACTCATCATTTATGACAGTCTCTTAGATTTTACATTTTAATTGGATAAGAAAATTTTGTCTTATCTGAATTTATATACTACTCTCTCTTAGTCTAGGACAGGAATTTTTGGTTTTTAGCCCCTACTTCACCTGACTTTGAATCTTTGAACTTTTTTACTATTTCATTTGTGCTTCCTTGAAGATCTTCTAATCTATAATAACAATTTCTATTGAATACATATCTTGCATTCTCATATTTGCCATACATAATACCAGTTACTATTATCAAAAATGTAAGCATAATTACTAAAACTTTTAATATTATTTTACTAGTTATATTTTTAACCATCCTCATTCCCCTTTATTATCGCTAAATATAAATAAACAAAAATACTTTTCGAAGCAATAAATTTTTTGCATAATTTAGTAACTAAAGTAATTTTGCAATAACTACTATTATCTTTGAAGCAGGAACCAATATAAATTGTGCTATTATGCTTCCAATGATTAGTCCACCAATAATAAAAATTATACAACGATTAAATTCTAATTCTGTACACTCTCCTCTTATCACATCATCTGTTATCATAGATAAATAAGGATCAATAAATATAACCATAAATATTGTTGAAACACTATTAATCACTGCTGATAAAGTGCTGCATGTAGTTCTTAAACTTGGATTTAAGCACCCAGCATATAGCGCCGATAAAACGCTTACGCTAGATATAGAAAATGCAATCATATTTAGTAAAATTACCTTTCTAGGGGTCTTATGAAAATTTCTTAATTCAGATAGATTTTCCTTTTTGGGAATTGAAATACTATTCCTAAACTGCTCAATTCCTGATTTTGAAAATGCATGTACCATTAACTTAGGCAAGGATCGATAGATACTAAATGATGCAACTAATTTGTTAAATACTTTTATAAAAGTTGGCATTAAAGCTGCACCAGCTATTGTAGCTAGCGTAATAGAAAAAATTATCCACCTAAAGATATATAGTAAGCTATTAGACTGTCCTGTATTTATACCATTTTCAATAGTTTTTGCCAGTAATGGTGCTTGAAGAGTATTAGCTGTTCTTTGTATTAATATAAAAACATTAAATACAGCAAAAGACACTGCAATCCTTCCTGTTCTCACTCCTACAATCCTTGCAGAATATGCTAATGTTCCTATTATATAAATAATGAAAGTTAGTATAAAAACTAAATATATTTGAACTGTCATTTTTTAACACCTCTTATTTTATTCATGTTATCAATATAGCGTAGCCTATTTAATAAATTATACCATTAATTTACTAAAACTACTCCTTAGGATTTATATGGTACCATGAGCAATAATCTACATATAAAATAACCTCGGAGATTACCGAGGCTATTTTATGTTTAATTCAGATATTTAACTAAACATATCTGTCATCTTCTACTGTTTCAACAACTGGGCCATCTATAAATTCAATTCTCTAAAGAATACTATTCCTAAATTCTTTAGGAGTAATACCTGTCCATTTTTTAAATGCTCTATGAAAAGCACTCGTATCTGAAAAACCCAAAGCATATGCAATTTCATCGGTGGAATTATTCTTGTCTTTCAGATATTTTTCAGCCATCTCCCTTTGAACTTTACTTATCAACTTAGTATATGAAGTTCCTTCATTCTTTAGCCGGATCTGCAGACCTCGTGTACTAATAGTAAGTTTCCTTGCCACTAAATCAATTTTAGGCAATTCACCTTTCGTTTCCTTAGTAATTATTCTAGTTACCTTTTTTGTATATGTCTCACTACCATCACGCTCTTGCAGGACTTCCTGAATATTTTTTTCGAATAAAATTAACAGTGACCTATTAGGCTCAGTAATTAAAAGCTTCAACGATTCATAGTCAAATACCAAAGCATTCATTGATTCTTCAAAAAATATAGGGCATTGAAAAATTTTCTGATATTCTGAGATATCTTTTGGTTTTCTGTGCGTAAAACATACTTTATTTAATCTAATATTTTTACCTGTCAGTAATTTAGCATATGAAAGCATTCCAGAGATTTTAAAATCGGAGAACTGCCTATTATTTAATAATTTATTATCAATTGTTGTATTACTTAATATAGCAAAGTTGGATTCTATCTTAATATCTGTAATACTAGTTTCATCTACAATCTTCTCATACTTACAATATTTTAAAGCTGCTTCACCCAAAGTATCACAGTTCATTAGAATATACCCCAAAATGCTGGAAAACCCTTTAGAGAGACGTGCTCCTTGAAGAAGACCTATATCTTCATTATTAGTCAGCTTAACAGCTGCTTGAATAATACGGTTGACCCCTTCAGATGTTAACCTGTTGTCAGGTGATTTAAGAATTGAAGGTATAATACGTGCATATCGTAAAATTTCATCTCTTGTAACTCCATAATTTTCAAAGTCCTTTAAAAATGCTGAAATTTTAGTTGCTGATATTGTTAAGGTATTTTCCATAATCTAACCACCTAACTTTTTAAAAAAATTATACAAATATAGGCTATTGTTATTTGCGCTAAAAGTCAATATTTTTTCGTTAAAAATCATTAATTCTAACAAGTACCTAGTGTATAAATATATTTATACATACTAAGAGGAAGGTGATGAAGAAAATATGAATAAAACAGCTTTAATAACTGGTGCATCCAGTGGAATAGGTCTAGAACTAGCCAAACTGTTTGCTAAAGATAGTTATAATCTAGTATTAGTAGCAAGAGAAAAATCAAAACTAGAAGAAATTTCAACTGATTTGTGCAAAAAGTATTCAGTAAATATAACAACTATATCAATAGATCTTACATTACCTACAGCTCCAGAAGAAATTTTTGATGAGCTTAGAAAAAAGTCTATACACATTGACATTTTAGTAAATAACGCTGGAACTCAAATTTATGGCAAATTTCAGCAAACAAACCTTCAGAAAGAACTACAGCTTATTCAAGTGAATCTAGTTACACTCACACATCTTACAAAACTTGCTGTTGTTGAAATGTTGAAACATGGTGGTGGTAAGATATTAAATATAGGTTCAACAGGTTCCTTTGCACCAGCTCCTCTTAATGCAATTTATTGTGCAACAAAAGCCTATGTCCTAAGCTTTAGCGAAGGTATTTCTAAGGATCTTGAAGGTGCTGGTATTACTGTTACAACCTTATGTCCTGGTGCAACTAAAACAGAGTTTTCTAAAAAAGCACAAATTGAAAATACTCGAATGTTTAATACTATAGTTATGAATCCTAGCACTGTAGCAAAAATAGGGTATAAAGCTCTATTTAAAGGAAAAAGAGTTGTCGTTGCTGGACTATATAATAAGTTAATGGTAATCTTAATAAGATTTACTCCTAGATGGCTAGTGTTGAAATTAGGACAACTACTTATGAGTTAAAAATGAACTTCAAAAATATGTGCTATTTATAATAGCATTTAAATAAGAATATTTAAGAATTTTCCATTTGCAGATCAGAGGTTAGTAGAATATACATTTAACACTTAATCTAAAATAAAGTTCTATAAAAATAGAAAGATTTATTTACTTTTCATAGAGCTTTTATATTTAGTATAAAAATATACTTAAGTATCATTTTATATATTGTGTATGATTAATGTGCCTACTTTAATATCTAATACTTTCTGTATATAATTAATCCTATAAATAACAAAAGAACAATTAGTAACATATACCTTAGAGTCTCAATAGATAACAACAACTTAAATTTAACTTATACGTAGGGGTATATTACCAATGTTGAAGTCACATTTAAATATTTTTTTATTAGTCTTAGCGAAAATTTGAGAAAAAATCTTAGAACTTTAGATATGTTTGAGGTACGAGTTTATCAAAGTTCTTAGATTTTTCTCAAATTTAAGCTTTAGACTAATTAAAAATATTTAACGTGCCGAAACATGGTAATATATTCTGGAGTATAAGTTAAATTTCGGGCGTGGGTATCTAAATATATTATTTTAAATTTAGAAAGGATGATAAAAATGGACTTCTTACAATTGGCAAAAAAGCGTTACTCTGTACGTAAATATTCAACAAAACAAGTGGAAAAGGAAAAGCTGCTTAAAATACTTGAAGCAGGCAGAATTGCTCCCACAGGAGCTAACACTCAACCTCAAAGAATTATAGTCATACAAGAAAAAGAGGGTTTAGAAAAACTCAAGAAGGGTGCAAATGTATATGGTGCTCCTCTAGCTCTTATAGTATGTGCAGATCACAGCACTACTTGGAAAAGACCCTTTGATGGTAAGGACATAGCTGATATAGATGTAAGCATAGTTACAGATCATATGATGCTCCAAGCAACAGAATTGGAATTAGGAACAGTTTGGGTATGTTATTTTGATCCAGTAGTTATACGCAAGGAATTTAATCTGCCAGATAACGTTGAACCAGTAAATATCTTAGCTGTTGGATACGCAGAAGATGAACCTGCCTCACCTGATAGACATGATAAAGCACGTAAGCCTTTAGAGAATACAGTATTTTATGAAACTTTTTAAACTTTAATAGACCCTCTCTTTACTCTGATGTTAGTAAAGAGAGGGTCTATTTTTTTATATTAATAATGATTTTACATACTAGTCATAAATATGTCACAAAAATGCCATACTTATTTGTTATAAATTTCAAGTGAACTAAAAATAGTCTAGAGGTGATAAGGTTGATAAAAATTGAAAACTTAACAAAACTTTATGGGAATCATACGGCCATAAAAGCTATTAACTTAGAAATAAAACCTGCTTCATTGGTACTATTAGATTATCCGACTCCCTACTAACCATTTGACATTCTCCCTTGTTATCAGTTGTTTGCCATACTCCTATGAAGGAGAGCTGTAGGTCTCCTGAGTTACTGTGTAATCATTGTATAGCATGCTTGGCTCTTTGACCCCGAGGAAGCCATATCAAACTCGTCATTAACGTTTGATTATGTTAACGGTAGTTTTTATTATTTTCTACGTATTCAATAATTGATAGCTTTTCCTGAAATATTCAAAGGCCAACCCTTCACATTTACATGTAATTTTGTGTATTTATTAATATTTTCATGCAACAAATGTAAAATAATCATATTTTGGTGTATAATAATTGTATTTTGATGTATAATCAAAATGTATTTATTGTAAATTTCTTTACATAAGCAGTTATTAAAATTAATAAAAGGGGGGCATTTTAATGGCAGTTGTAGAAGTTGTTAAATATAATGGTGGGCCAAGTATTTTTGCTTGGAAATATCCAAGTGAAGAACTTGGAACTTGGACTCAGCTTATTGTTAACGAATCTCAAGAGGCTATTTTATTTAAGGGTGGTCAAGCACTTGATTTATTTCCAAGTGGAAGGCATACTCTTCAAACTGCTAACATTCCATTTTTAAATAAAATCATCAATCTTCCGTTTGGAGGAAGATCACCGTTTACAGCAGAGGTTTGGTATATAAATAAGGTGCATTCGTTGGATATTAAATGGGGGACTGCTACACCAATTCAATTGCAAGATCCCAAGTATAAAGTTTTTGTACCACTGCGTTCCTTTGGACAATTTGGTATTCAAATAGAAGATTCAAGAAAGTTTTTAATTAAATTGGTAGGTACTCTTTCTGTATTTGATAAAGACAGTCTTATTAAATATTTCAGAGGCTTATACTTAACAAAGGTAAAGGATGCTATATCATCATATTTAGTACATAAGCAAGTAAGTGTTTTAGAGATAAATGCTTATCTTGATGAACTTTCTGAACAATTAAAGGAAAAGATGGTACCTGTTCTATCAGAATACGGCATTAAGCTAGTTAATTTTTATGTTAATGACATAAACGTTCCCGAAGATGACAAGGCTGTTATTAAATTAAAGGATGCACTTGCTAAGCGCGCTGAGATGGATATAGTTGGTTATAATTATGTTCAGCAGCGTTCCTTTGATACACTGGAAGGTGCAGCCACAAATCCGAGTTCTGGACAGTCAGACCTTATGGGAGCTGGCATTGGACTAGGAATGGGAGTTGGACTAGGCAGCAGCTTTGGCTCCCAAATGAGTGGAATAACTCAAAATATGGCCGCAGCACCAGCAAAGAAAAATTGTCCAAATTGCGGCGTTGAAATGGAAAAGGAAAATCGTTTTTGCAGTGACTGCGGGTTTGATACACAAAAGAAGGAAGAAGACAAAAAACGCGAGACAGTTACTTGCAGTAATTGCGGCGCTTCATATTCTGTGAAAGCTAAATTCTGTCCTGAGTGCGGCGACAAATATAATCCTTGTCATAAATGTGGAGCCGATTTGAAGGAAGATACAAATGTATGTCCTGAATGCGGCAGTGCAAGACCAAGACTTTGCCATAAATGTGGATATGGGATAGAAAGAGAAACTACTAAATTTTGTCCTGAATGCGGAACTTCTTTAATTAAAAGGTGTTCAAGTTGCGGCATAGAAATAAAAGGCACTCCAAAGTTTTGCCCAGAGTGTGGAAATAAACTCTAATTCCTAAAATTAAATAAGGAGGTGTAGTTATGAGCAGTAAAGTAAGAACTCTTGCAAACATGGGAATTGGCTTAATTGTTTTTATTGTTACCTTAGTAGTATTTTTTTTAGGGTATACAAATCATCCAAAAGAAACTATTCACTGGCTTGCCTTAACTTTTGTGCTAATTTCAGAAATCGTCTTGTTTGGCGGTACTACTGTTACATTAATAAGAAAGTACACAAGCAGCCAAATGCTATTGGTGTCTGGAATTATTTCTACTTTATCTATTTATTGGATTGCAACAACCATACTTTCGGTTTTTAGCAGAAATATATTCAAAGACAATGTTCGCGGCTTTGCAACTACTCAAATTGTTATTCTTGCAATTGCTCTAATCATTTCAATATCATTATATGCTGCTGTAATTAATGTTAGGGAACATGATGCTAAGCTTATGGACTCCAGATTAATAATGAGCGAGTGTGAAAATCTGGCCTTTTCATTAAAATCCAATGCTAATTTTAGTGCATACTCTTCATTGCTGAGCAAAATTTATGAAGAGATAAAATACAGCGACAAGACAAAATCAGTTAAAAAAGAACAAACCATATATATGAAATTAGAAGAACTTAAAGCACTTTTATCAAACAATGAAAATGAACTAAAGGTAGAAGATATTTCAAAAATGGTTGATGAAATAGTTTTGCTTATTAAGGAGCGCAATCTATCAGTAATACAATTAAATCAAGGGGGATTCTAAGTATGAGCGTACAGCAAACTTCACAATCAGCAATTGTAATAAGCAGAATATTAGGTACCTCATGATGTTGAATTTAAGGTTGTTACCTGTAAAAGCTGCGGAGCCTCAAACAGTATACCTAAGGGTACAATGGCTGAGTGTAAATTCTGCGAATCAGCGATAGGTTCACAATAAAATGTAAAGGAAGGATATTGATGAATAGTAATTTACAGAATGATTTTCAAAACGCTAAAGTTTCAGTGAAAAATCCTAAACCTGAATGGTGGTTATCCTGGCCGGCTATTATAATAATTTGTATTGTATTTTGGCCAGTTGGTTTATTTTTGATATGGAAAAGAACTACTATTGATAAAAAAGCAGCTTTATTTTCTGGAAGAGCTATTGGTATATTTGGATGGATAAGCTTATCTTTTGCACTTCTAGGATTCCTTGTAAGTATTTCTGAGGGATTTGAAAGCGATGATGTAACTGCAATATTATTTTTCCTTTTAGCTGGAATAGGTCTTGTTATATTAGGAAAAAAGATAAAAAATAATGCTAACAAGTCCAAAAAATATATTTCAATTATTGTCAATGATGGAGTTATAGATATCGACAACATTGCTGCAGCCATTCCAACATCATATGAAAATGCTATAAAAGACTTGCAGAAAATGATTGACAAAGGCTTTTTCGAGGGTGCTTATATTAATGAATCAGTAAGACAAATAGTAATACCTAGAAAACATCAGGAACCTTTATATAATCAATCTAATAATGCTGATCAAAGTATTAGAATGCAGATTGTAACCTGCAAAGGCTGCGGGGCACATAACAGCATTGCTACTGGAACTGTCGGGGAATGCGAATTCTGCGGTTCTAAAATTGAAGTAGAATAATAGGAAACTCCTCTTAGGAGGAGTAAGCGATTCGCACAAAATTACAGATTTTGGCTCTCTGCTTAACTGGGAGTAAAGAGTGGCTACGTCCCTGGATTCGTTCAACTAAGAATCAGGTGGGATCAAAACCCCATCTGATTCAAGTTTCACTTTATATTATATAGTATTTCTCTCAACTAACCTGTATGGTAACTTTTGCTTCCTATTTATATCTTTAGAAGAACGTACTCCCTGATTTAATAACTCCAACATCATACTAGCAGCCTCTACGCCTGATGTTTTATAATAATAGTGAACAGTTGTAAGCTTAGGATTAATATACTTACATATCTTAGAATCCCCCATACCTACTATTCCTACATCCTCTGGTATCCTATAACTATTTTCTTTTAAATACTCAATAGCACCAGCTGCAATGTTATCCGTAACTGCAAATATTACTGTTGGCTTTTCTTTTTGATTCATCAATTCTTCTGCCAGTTTATAGCCACTTTCCACTTCAAAGTTACCTATTTTTATAAGCTCGTTTTTTATTTCAATACTATTTTCTCTTAACTCATCTATATATCCTTTTTTTCTTTCAAAACCAACGGAAATATCGTCTTCATATACACCAATAAATCCTATATCTTTATATCCCTTGTTAATTATATATTTTACAACGTCTCTTGAGGCATTATAATCATCACTATACACAGATGGATATTTTTCTATATTTTGAGCAACCACCACTATAGGCACCTTAACCTCTTCCATAACCTTTAAATGCTCCTCAGTAACCTTTGTAGCTATGAAAATTATTCCATCAACTTGATTATTTTTGAATATCTTTAAATACTCTATTTCCTTTTCAATGATTAAATTTGTATTAGCTATTAATATATCATATCCATAAACACTTAATTCATCTGATATTCCTTCTACAATCCTAGGAACTGTTTCCGTACTTATTTTAGGAACTATTACACCAATCAAATTAGTTTTCCTTGTTCTCATTGATTTAGCCTGTCTGTGAGGTTGAAAGCCCGTTTTTTCAATAGCCAACTTTATTTTTTCGCTAGCTTCTGGGCTAACGTATCCATTGTTAAAATATCTAGATACTGTTGATTTCGACACTCCTGCTATTTTTGCAAATTCTATAATGGTCATTAAATTCACCTAAATCCTATTATTTAGATTTTCTACAACTTTTAATTAATATTCCATATATCTGCACTTAACTTACTTTCTCCATCTGCAAAGAACTTAATTCCTTGACTTTCTTTAGATGAAAATATACGCGATGTAAATACCTTTTCTCCATTATTTATAAAAACTTCAACTGAAGAACTATCTACAAAAATCTGAAGCTTTAAATCTTTACAATCAAAGTATGTCTTACGTTCTGTTCCCCATTCCTTTGCAAATTCTTCTCCTGATTTACTACGATCTAATACAATCTTTTTATTTTCTATATCATAATAAATAACAGTTTCTTCATTTTCCGATACACGTAGTTTTACACCTACTTGTTTTCCTGTAAACTCTGTAAATAAACAATTTAACTCGTATCTTTCTCCACTAAAACCATCAAAGGATTTTTCATCTAATTTTAAAGTTTCATTCAATGATCTATGATTCTTACGTAACTGCTCTAATTCTGTAACAGGCGTTTGAATTAACTTATTGCCTCTAATTTTTAATTCACGTGGTAATGTTAAACAATGAGCCCATCCATTTCTCTCTGTTGGATATTCAACATCAGGTAACCCCATCCATCCTATTAAAATATGTCTTCCTTTGTGGTCCTCCATAGTTTGAGGGGCATAAAAGTCAAATCCGTTATCTAACTCAACAAACTCAGTATGTTCAAATTTTCCATCTTCAAAATTTATCTTTGAACCTATTAAATAACCTGATTGATAAATATTAGCGTATAAATCTCCTTGTCTTTCAATACCTTGAGGTGAAAAGACCATAACTCCCTTATCTTCTAATTCAAAATAATCTGGACATTCCCACATGTATCCAAAATCTTTCAAAGTAGTTTTAATATAATTTTTATAAGTCCAGTTTACTAAATCTTTAGATTCATAATAAACCGCAGTACCTTTCAAATCTTTTGTTTGAGCCCCAATGATGCAATAATACACTCCATCCTTCTCAAATACTTTTGGATCGCGGAAATGTTCTGTATACCCTTCTGGTACCCTATCAATTACTGGACCTGAATGCTTAGTTATATTATTTTCTTTATCCATAATTGCTAAACATTGAGATGGATGACGAATCCAGTTTTTATCTCTTGTGTTCCCCGTGTACAATAAATATAACTTTTCATTATGAACTATACCTGAACCTGAGTAAGCTCCATGGGAATCAAACCAATCGCCAGGGGCTATTCCTATTCCATGTTCTTCCCACTTTACAAGGTCTGCTGAACTAACATGATACCAATATTTTAAACCATGAACCGGTCCCAGTGGGAACCATTGATAGAATAAGTGATATCTGCCATTATAATATGAAAATCCATTAGGATCATTTAAAAGACCCGTTGGAGGTTGAATATGGAACTTTTGACGAAATGGACACACCCTAACCTTTTGCTTTAATTCTTGCAATTCCATAGCTGTAACTTCTTCAAGTTTTTTATATCTCTGTTCTCTTGACCACTCTATCATTTTAACTCCACCTCCATACGGTATCGTTCCCACATATTCCATTAAAAAAAACCTCATATGTACTATGTAGCTTCGAAATAAGGGAACGTTCCCTCAAAATTTATAAAATAAATTCTTATTTAACTGTTTATAAATTTATAATACATTATTTTCTTTTTCTTGTCTATATATAAATATAAAAGATTGTATTCAAGTCCAGGGAATAAAACCTCTAATGAATTTTACCTGAAATTCTAAAATATAATAGCATTTCAAAAGATATGTTATTAATTTTTTTATCATGTTATACCCCACTAAAATTAACTTCATATGCGTAAATCATATACCATGTTAATAAAATCTCTTCTAAGCTGTGTTTTACAAAAATTTAATAAAAAATTAAATCAAATTTATTTTAACATTAAATTTATGTGTAATTGCGAGAATGTGGCAGAATTAGTCAGAATTTGTCCCCATAAAGTGGTTAATCCCCCCATTTCAGCTATTTGACGAGTATCGATTGTTTATGGTAGTTTCTTGTTGAGCAGATCTTGTCGTATAATTTGGAATGTTTGTTGAAGTAAAAAAAAAGATTTTTATATAAAATTGTGCTTTGGATATCGAAATAAATGTTGCAAAAACCGTGTAAATGGCCATTTACAGATACCTAGTTGAAACCTAAAAAGTAAATAATGTGCAAAGTTACACTTTTCTACTTGTTTTGAGCGTTTGCTTCCAATGCAATTCGATCAGATCATGAATCTTTTTATTAGACAAGTAAACATGTATAAATTAATGGCAAAGAGAAGTTCCCAGTTTGGAAAATAAGAAAAAAACAATTATTTAGGAGGTTTAAGTAATGATTAAATCAAAAGTTGCAAAATATGTTTTAATTGGTTCTATAATTTCTAGTTGTTTAGTAGGTACCGCTCAGAAAAGTTTTGCTGCAAGTGGCAGTATGGATTACAAAGAAACATACGGAGTTTCCCACATTACACGTTATGACATGCTAAAAATACCTGAACAACAAAACAGTGCACAATTTAAAGTGCCTCAATTCGATGCATCAACATTAAAAAACATCCCTTCGGCAAAAGGTTATGATGAGTATGGTAATTTAATAGATTTAGATGTTTGGGATAGCTGGCCACTGCAAAATGCTGATGGAACAGTGGCAAACTATCATGGATACAATCTTGTTTTTGCTTTAGCAGGAGACCCTAAAAGAGGATGGGACACGCATATTTACTTGTTCTATCAAAAAATAGGCGATACATCTATTGATAGCTGGAAAAATGCTGGTAGAGTATTTAAGTATGAAGATCAATTGAATTCAAATGATCCTATTCTAAAAGATCAAGCAGAAGAGTGGTCAGGTTCCGCAACATTAACAGCTGATGGAAAAGTTCGTTTATTTTATACAGATAGACACCCATGGGCACCAGAGCGCGGATTTTATGGTAAACAAACCTTAACAACGGCTCAAGTCAATGTATCTCAACCTGATGCTGATACCCTTAAAATTGATGGAGTAGAAGATCTAAAATCTATTTTTGATGGCGATGGTAAAATTTATCAAAACGTTACACAAGGTAATACTGAGGGAGATAACCATACATTAAGAGATCCTCACTATGTTGAAGACAATGGTCATAAATATCTTGTATTCGAAGCTAATACAGGAACAGAAGATGGTTACCAAGGTGATGAATCTTTATTTAATAAAGCTTTCTATGGTGGAAGTGAAGCTTTCTTCCAATCAGAAATGGACAAACTATTAGTTGGACCTAAGAAACGTGACGCTTCTTTAGCAAATGGTGCATTAGGGATTATTGAACTAAATGATGATTATACATTGAAAACAGTAATGAAACCATTGATTACATCTAATACAGTTACAGATGAAATAGAACGTGCTAACGTATTCAAAATGAATGGTAAATGGTATTTATTCACGGACTCAAGAGGAGCTAAAATGACTATTGATGGAATAGGTGCGAAAGATGTATACATGTTAGGTTACGTTTCAGATTCTTTAACTGGATCATACAAACCATTAAACAAAACTGGTCTTGTATTAAACATGGATCTTGACCCTGCTGACCCTACATTTACTTACTCTCACTTTGCTGTACCACAAGCTGACGGTAATAACGTAGTAATAACAAGTTATATAACGAATAGAGCTTTATATACAGACCACCATTCTAGCTTTGCACCAAGCTTTTTACTTAACATTGAAGGATCAAAAACATCAGTTGTACCAAATAGCATCCTTCCACAAGGACAACTTACAATTGATAAGTAATGGTCATCAGCTAAAAACTTATAAACTAAGATTAAAGATTTAGATTTAAAAAACATCAAAAAATTTTAGGAGGTTTAGTAATGATTAAGTCAAAAGTTGGAAAATTCGTTTTAATTGGTTCTATAATTTCTAGTTGTTTAATAGGTAGCGCTCAGCAAAGTTTTGCTGCAAGTGGCAGTATGGATTACAAAGAAACCTATGGCATTTCTCATATCACTCGTAATGACATGCTAAAAGTACCTGGACAGCAAAATAGTGCACAATTTAGTGTACCTCAATTTGATCCGTCTACAATAAAAAACATAGCTTCGGCAAAAGGTTATGATAAGTATGGTAATTTAATAGATTTAGATGTATGGGATAGTTGGCCATTACAAAATGCTGACGGAACAGTGGCAAATTATAATGGATACCAAATCGTTTTCGCTCTAGCAGGGGATCCTAAAAACGGCAATGATACATCTATTTACCTTTTCTATAAAAAAATAGGTGACAATTCTATTGACAGTTGGAAGAACGCTGGTAGAGTATTTAAAGATAGCGATAAATTTGATTCAAATGATCCTATTCTTAAGTATCAAACACAAGAGTGGTCAGGTTCTGCAACTTTAACTAAAGATGGTAAAGTACGTTTATTTTACACAGATTACTCTGGATCTCCAGAAGATGGAGGAACAGGTGCTGGTAAACAAACATTAACAACGGCTCAAATCAATATGTCTAATCCAGATGCTGATACTCTTAAGATTGATGGTGTAGAAGATCATAAATCTATTTTTGATGGTGGAGATGGTAAAATCTATCAAAATGTTCAGCAATTTATAGATGAAGGCAAGTGGAGCTCAGGAGATAACCATACTTTAAGAGATCCTCACTATGTTGAAGATAATGGTCATAAATATCTTGTTTTTGAAGCTAATACAGGAACAGAAGATGGTTACCAAGGTGATGAATCTTTATTTAATAAAGCTTTCTATGGTGGCAGTGAAGTCTTCTTCCAGTCAGAAAAAGATAAACTATTAATTGGACCTAAAAAACATGATGCTTCTTTAGCTAATGGAGCACTAGGTATTATTGAATTAAACGATGACTATACATTGAAAACAGTAATGAAACCATTGATTACATCTAATACAGTTACAGATGAAATAGAACGTGCTAACGTATTCAAAATGAATGGTAAATGGTATTTATTCACAGACTCAAGAGGAGCTAAAATGACTATTGATGGAATAGGTGCGAAAGATGTATACATGTTAGGATATGTGGCAGATTCCTTAACTGGTTCATACAAACCATTAAATGGAAGTGGGCTTGTATTAAACATGAATCTTGACCCTGCTGACCTTACATTTACTTACTCTCACTTTGCTGTACCACAAGCTGATGGTAATAACGTGGTAATAACAAGTTATATGACAAATAGAGGTTTCTATACAGACCACCAGTCTACCTTTGCGCCAAGCTTTTTACTGAACATTGAAGGATCAAAAACATCAGTTGTACCAAACAGCATCCTTCCACAAGGACAACTTACAATTGATAAGTAATGGTCATAAGCTAAAAACATATAAACTAAGATTAAAGATTTGGACTTAAAAATATAAAAAATTCTCAAAAATGCCGATGGAATATCGGCATTTTTTTGCAGATAAAGCTCTATCTACTTGTAGGTTAAAAGCATCTTAAAAATAAAAGGTATATAGATAACCACGCCCGAAATTTAATATAAATTAAATTTAAGCTATGTTTACCTATAATCTCCACAAGGTTCAAAATATTAACAAAAAAGGAGATGTCTATTTGCAAAGAAGAGAAATTTATAAAAAAGCATATAAACAATTAACTGCTTTAATTACCCGTTTTGGTATATTATTGGTTATTTTATTATTCTTCTATTATTCAAATAAGGAGATAGCTAAAACGATAATTGCTCAAAATTCAACTTATCGGGCAATATATCATTTCACCACGCCTGGTAAATGGAAAAATGATCCACAGAGGCCTATATTTTTTGATGGGAAGTATCATTACTATTATCTCTATAATAGTGATTATCCAAATGGCAATGGTACAGAATGGAGGCAGGCCACATCGGAGGATTTAGTGCACTGGAAGGATGAAGGGGTAGCTATTCCTAAATATACAAATAAAAACAGGGATATATGGTCAGGATCTGTTGTTGTTGACATCAATAATACAGCAGGCTTTGGAGAAGGAGCTATTGTGGCCGTTGCAACACAGTCCTCCGCTAATGGCGGTCAGCAGGAACAATTCCTTTGGTACAGTACGGACAAAGGAATATCGTTTAAACCTTATAGTGATCAACCGATTATACCAAACCCGGGGACAAAAGATTTTAGAGATCCAAAAATCACATGGGATTCTTACACTAATAAATGGGTAATGGTCTTAGCGGAAGGAACAAAAATTGGCTTTTATGAATCCCGTAATCTTAAAAGTTGGCACTATACAGGTGGTTTCTTTACAGAAAATATAGGTACTATAGAATGTCCTGATCTCTTTATGATGCTGGCAAATGACGGTACGTACAAGTGGGTTCTAGGTGCTAGTGCCAATGGCAAATCTACAGACAAACCTAATACTTATGCCTATTGGATAGGCAATTATAATGGAAAAGAATTTGTAGCCGATGAAAGTGAACTTCAATGGCTGGATTATGGCTTTGATTGGTACGCAGGTGTGACCTTTGAGAGTGGCAACAGCAGTGATAAATTTACGAAACGTTATGCTTTAGCCTGGATGAATAACTGGGATTACCCACACAATACCCCAACTGTGCGAGAAGGCTTCAATGGAATGGATTCTATTGTGCGACAGATCAGCTTAAAAAAACAAGTGGATAACACCTATAGCTTGGTCTCGCAGCCTGTTGAAACTTTAGATAGTATAGTAACGTCAACTGACTATTTTAATGAAATCCAAGTGAATGGATCAAAAACGCTGGAAGTTCAAGGTGAAGCGTACCAACTTGACGCGGATATAAGTTGGTTAGATGCCAAAAATGTAGGATTTAAGCTTCGAGAATCAGATGACAAAAAACGTCATATCGACGTGGGGGTTTTTGTTGAAGGCCAACATTCTTATGTTAATAGAACTTTTACAGCACAGCCTGACAAAAATAAAAAATATGTTGAAAGTAGAGCAACCTTTGATACAAGTAAGAAGAAGGTTCATTTAAAGATTCTCGTTGATAAAACAAGTGTAGAAGTATTTGTTGATGATGGTAAGATTGCTTACTCAAGTGAAGTATTTCCTAATTTAAATGATAAAGGAATAACCCTTTTTTCTATTGGTGGTAAATCGATCTTTGAAAATGTTGTAATCAAACACTTTCATTCCATCAATAGGTAAAATTAGGGAAAGAATTTAAAATGTAGATATAATATTATTATAAAATTGAATGTAAAGGAATTCAATTGAAAAAGAGAGAGTAATTTATGTTAATAAAGGAGGAGAATGATATGAGCTTTATTATTGTAATATAGTTTCATCATTATTTTATATCCATTTCCCAAAGCTGATTTGATCCTGTTAGTGTTCTATTGGGTATAATTATACGATTAATTTTAAGCTTTATAATTCTTTGATTTTTTTAAATTTCAAGTTCTTTGCATAATCTATATAAGATTTTATTGTTTACAAATTGTTTGCAATTGAAATCGTATTTACATCTTATATGATGCAGTATTTTTCTATAGCCATAGTTTATAGTATCACCATCTACAAATTCTAAAATATATTCTTTAATCTCATCATCAAATACTTTTTTATATTGCTAGTCAGTGAATAACCTTTTGGCTTTACTCCTTTATCTAAGGTTGATAATAAAGATAAAATAGCATCTCAAAAAGAATATTATGAATTTTTTTGATTTTTTATACCCCCTGAAATTAACTTCATATGCGTATATGGCATATAAGGTAATTAGCAAATGAAGGGTATTATATATCATGTCAACAAAGTTCTTATTTGAATTATGTTTAACAAAAAATTAATATAAAATTAAATTTAACTTATATTTAAATTAGATTTATGTGTAATTGTGAGGATTTGCTTGAATTAGTCAGAATTTGTCGAAATAAAGCAGTTAACCCGATTTGATTTGTTTGACGAGTATTGATTGTTTATGTTAGTTTTTTGTTGAACAAGTCAACATGTCTAAATCAATGACAAAGAAAAGAAATAGTTATTTAGGAGGTTTAAGTAATGATTAAGTCAAAAGTTGGAAAATTTGTTTTAATTGGTTCTATAATTTCTAGTTGTTTAGTAGGTACTGCTCAGAAAAGTTTTGCTGCAAGTAGTAGTATGGATTACAAAGAAACCTATGGCATTTCCCATATCACTCGTAATGACATGCTGAAAATACCTGAACAACAAAAAAGCGAACAATTTAAAGTACCTCAATTTGATGCATCAACAATAAAGAACATTCCTTCTGCAATAAAGTATGATGAGTCGGGCAACAAAATTGATTTAGATGTTTGGGATACCTGGCCGCTACAAAACGCTGATGGAACAGTGGCAAATTATAATGGCTACCATATCGTTTTTGGTTTAGCAGGAAACCCTAAAGAGGGAAGTGACACATTTATTTACTTGTTCTATCAAAAAATAGGCGATACATCCATTGATAGCTGGAAAAATGCGGGTAGAGTATTTAAGAATAGTGATAAATTCGTTCCAAACGATTCTATTCTAAATAATCAAGCAGAAGAGTGGTCAGGTTCTGCAACCTTAACATCTGATGGAAAAGTTCGTTTATTTTATACAAATCGTCATCCTTGGGCACCAGAACGCGGGTTTTATGGTAAACAAACCTTAACAACGGCTCAAATCAATGTATCTCAACCAAAGGCTGATACGCTGAAAGCGGATGGCGTAGAAGATTTCAAATCGATCTTTGATGGAGACGGTAAATTCTATCAAACTGTTGATCAAGCTTTCGCTGGAGGGGACTATTCCGATAATCATACATTAAGAGATCCTCACTATGTTGAAGACAATGGTCGTAAATACCTTGTTTTTGAAGCGAACACTGGGACAGAAACGGGTTACCAAGGAGAAGAATCCTTCTTTAATAAAGCTTACTATGGTGGAAGTGAAAAATTCTTCCAAGCTGAAAAAAATAAATTATTACAAAGTCCTAATAAACCTTATGCGAAAATAGCGAATGGTGCACTAGGTATCATTGAATTAAATGATGATTATACTTTGAAAAAAGTAATGAAACCGCTGATTGCATCCAATACAGTAACAGATGAAATTGAACGAGCTAACGTATTTAACATGAATGGTAAATGGTATTTATTCACAAGCTCAAGAGGATCTAAAATGTTCGTTGATGGAATTGATGCGGAAGACATTTACATGTTAGGTTACGTATCAGATTCTTTAACTGGACCATATAAACCTTTAAATGGTACTGGACTTGTATTACATCAAGATCTTGATCCTAAGGATATTACCTGGAATTACGCTCACTTTGCGATCCCGCAAGTTAAAGGGAATAATGTGGTCATCACAAGTTATATGACAAACAGAGGTTACTTTGCAGATCATCATTCTACTTTTGCACCGAGTTTCTTACTGAACATTCAAGGACCAAAAACTTCTGTTGTACCAAATAGTATCCTTGAACAAGGACAAGTGACGATTGATAAGTAATGGTCATCAGCTAAAAACTTATAAAATAAGATTAAAGATTTAGATTTGAAAAACATAAAAAATTTTAAAAAATGCCGATTAAATATCGGCATTTTTTTACAGATAAATCTCTACCTTCTTATAGATTAAAAGCATCTTAAAAACAAGCAGGTATCATTTCCACCGTAGCTAGAATATGAAGGGAGGTATTTATTTGGAAAAAAGAGAAATTCATAAGAAAGTATATAAACTATTAGCTGCTTTAATGATCTTTTTGGGGATATTATTAATTATCTTTTTATTTTTCTATCATTCAGATAAAAAAATAAATAAAACAGTAATTCCTCAAAAGCCAAACTATCGAGCAATATATCATTTCACAACGCCTGACAAATGGAAAAATGATCCACAAACACCTGTATTTTTTGATGGAAAGTATCATTACTATTATCTCTATAATCGTGATTATCCAAATGGAAATGGTACGGAATGGAGGCAGGCCACATCAGAGGATTTGGTGCACTGGAAAGATGAGGGGGTAGCTATTCCTAAATATACAAATAAAAATGGGGATATATGGTCGGGATCCGTGGTTGTTGACACCAACAATACAGCAGGCTTTGGAGAAGGAGCTATTGTGGCCATTGTAACACAGCCCTCCGCTAATGGCGGTCAGCAGGAACAATGTCTTTGGTACAGTACGGACAAAGGAAGAACGTTTAAATCTTATAGTGATCAACCCATTATCCCAAATCCGAGCACAAAAGATTTTAGAGATCCAAAAATCATCTGGGATCCTCAGACTGATAAATGGGTAATGCTCTTGGCAGAAGGGACGAAGATTGGTTTTTATGAGTCTCATAATCTGAAAAATTGGCACTATACAGGTGGTTTCTTCACAGAAAATATAGGTATTGTGGAATGTCCGGATCTCTTTATGATGAGAGCAAATGACGGGACGTACAAGTGGGTTCTAGGTGCCAGTGCTAATGGAAAATCTGCAGGCAAACCCAATACTTATGCGTATTGGATAGGCAATTATAATGGAAAAGAATTTGTAGCCGATGAAAGTGAACCTCAATGGCTGGATTATGGCTTTGACTGGTATGCAGGCGTTACGTTTGAGAATGGCAACAGCAGTGATAAATTCACGAAACGTTATGCTTTAGCTTGGATGAATAACTGGGATTATCCAAACAATACCCCAACAATGCAAGAAGGCTTCAATGGAATGGACTCTATTGTACGCCAAATCAGCTTAAAAAAACAAGTGGACAATATGTATAGCCTGATCTCACAGCCGATTGAAACCTTGGATGATCTGATAACGTCAACCGACTATTTTAATGAAATCCAAGTGACTGGATCAGAAACACTTAAAGTTCAAGGCGAAGCGTATCAACTTGATGCGGATATAAGCTGGTTAGATGCCAAGAATGTAGGATTTAGCCTTCGAGAATCAGCAGATAAAAAACGTCATATTGACGTGGGAGTTTTTGTTGAAGGTCAATACTCTTATGTAAATAGAACTTTTACAGAACAGCCCGACAAAAGTCAAAAATATGTTGAAAGCAGAGCACCATTTGATACAAGTAAGAAGAAAGTTCATTTGAAGATTCTCGTTGATAAAACAAGTATAGAAGTATTTGTTGATGATGGTAAGGTTACTTACTCAAGTGAAGTATTTCCTCATTTAAATGATAAAGGAATAACCCTTTTTTCTATTGGCGGTAAATCGATCTTTGAAAATGTTGTGATTAAACACTTTCGTTCTATCAATAGGTAATACGAGAAAAGGTTATGTCTATTTATTTTCGTGATCAGGATTTAAATTTAATGAAAATATCGAACAAGATAAACGCGGGTAGTCATTGGATAAAAGAAGCAATTGAGTAGGAAGGAGGAGGTGCTTCGCCTCCTATTCTCTAACAATTATTGGATAAAAAATAGGACTGCTCATATGGCATATTTACGCATTATGAGACAGCCCCTCTTTACCAAACTACATACAATTTATTTTTTATAAATAATTTATTCAGTTACATTCTTTTTAACAACTGAAAGGATAATTGCTGTTACTGCTGTACCTGCAAGTATAGCTACCAAATATTGTAATAAACCTGTAACTACCTGAGGTATCACTAAAACCCATATTCCACCATGTGGTACTGCTAGTGTGCATCCAAATATCATTGATAATGCTCCTGTTACTGCTGAACCTGCCATTATTGATGGTATTACTCTGAATGGGTCTCCTGCTGCAAATGGGATTGCACCTTCTGTTATAAATGATGCACCAAGTGCCCAAGCAGCTTTTCCTGCTTCTCTTTCTTGTTCAGTGAATTTCTTCTTTGCTATTACTGTTGCAAGTGCTATTCCAAGTGGAGGAACCATACCAGCTGCCATTACAGCTGCCATTATTGCAGATCCGCCTGTTGCTAATGTTCCTGTTGCAAATACATATGCTGCTTTATTGAATGGACCACCCATGTCAAATGCCATAAAGCATCCTAATACAATACCTAGAAGTGCTGCATTTGCGCCTCCTAAACTCTTTAACCATGATGTTAGTCCTTCATTTATAGCTTTCATAGGGCTTCCTAATATAAATATCATTATTAATGCTATTATTGCTGTTGATAACACTGGTATTATTAATACTGGCATTAAGCCATCTAATGTCTTTGGTAATTTTATATATTTCTTTATTAGTGCCACTACATATCCTGCTAATAAACCTGCTAACAATGCTCCTAAAAATCCTGCTCCTATGGTACTTGACAAAGCTCCACCTACAAATCCTGGTACAAGTCCTGGTCTGTCAGCTATTGAGTATGCCATATAACCTGCTAATACTGGAAGCATAAGTCCAAAGGATTGCTTTCCTGCACTAAATAAAGCTTCTGCTACTGTTCCTGGAGAATTGTATACATATATTCCACCAAATGCAAATCCTAAAGCTATAAGTAAACCACCAGCTACAACGAAAGGTATCATATATGATACACCTGTCATTAAGTGCTTGTATACTCCTTTTCTTTCCTTTTTCTCTACATTTGTTGTTGATGCTTGCACCTTATTATCTGATGCTTTTGCCTGCAATGCCTGATTTATCAAACCTTTTGCATCCTTGATAGCATCCTTTACTGAAACTACAACCATAGGCATTCCTGCAAACCTGCTTTTGTCTACATTAGTATCTGCTGCAATTATAACTGCTCTTGCTTCTTTCAAGTCTTGTTCTGTAATTACATTTTCTGCTCCTACAGAACCTTGAGTTTCAACTTTTATCTCATGTCCCATTTCTTTAGCCGCTATCTGAAGAGCTTCTGCTGCCATATAAGTATGTGCTATACCCGTTGGACAACTTGTTATTGCTACTAATTTCATATTTCTTCCCCCTTTACTATTTATTCAAAAACTTTTATAAAATCTTCAAAGCTTTGAACTTTGAAGAGGTTTTCTCTTGTTTCAGTATGCATAAGCTTTCTAGATATTTCACTTAATGCTCTTAAATGAACATCACTTGACTCCTCTGGAACCGCAATAAGGAAAAACAAATGTGCTGGTTTATCATCCATAGACTGATAATCTACGCCTTTATTACTTCTTCCAAAAGCTATAGAAGCTTCTTTTACAGCATTACTTTTTCCATGTGGTATTGCTATTCCCATACCTATACCTGTTGAAAATTCTTCTTCTCTCTTTAACACAGCTTGTCTAAACTTTTCTTTATCTATTATTTTTCCGTCATCATATAAAATCTGTATTAGCTCATTTATAGCCTCATCCTTACTAGTTGCCTTTAGATCAAAATTTACCCTATCCTTTGAAAACATGTCCTTTGTTGTCATTTAAAATACCTCCTTAATTTCACCTTCTACTTTTTTTAATAACTCATTTACTTGTTCTAAAGTACACGCCTGTGTGCCATCAAAGGTTACACTGCTGCACCACTAAACCTTTTAACTCAATAGTTTTATCCATTGCAGGATTTAAAGTCACTGTAATTACCACATTTTCACCCCTCTTGTTTATTTTCCTGTATTATTATTTCTACCCCAGCATTTTCAAAATCTTTTAATATTTCTTTGTCTAATTCTTCACTTGTTATAATTGAAGATACTACTCTTATAGGACTTATAACAGAAAAACATACTTTATTAAATTTAGAATTATCTGCTACAATTATGACCTTATTTGCAACATTCATCATAGCCCTCTTAGTTTGAGCTTCCGTAAAATTAGGTGTTGTTATACCTTCTTCTATGGATACACCGTTAGCTCCAATAAAAGCCTTATCTACCCTAAAGTTTTTCAATGTATTTTCAGTTATATGCCCAACCATAGCTCTTGTAGTGGTCCTCATGCTTCCCCCAGTAACTATAAGATCAACTTTATCATTATTAGACAAAACTGCAGCTATATCAATAGAATTGGTTATAACTGTGACTTGATTTACTTGTATATGCTTCGCTATTTCTAAGGTTGTCGTACCTGAGTCTAATATAATTGTATCTCCATCCTTTATCATAGAGGTTGCAATTTTAGCTATAGCGACTTTTTGCTCATGTTCTTCTATTTCTTTTTGTTTAAATGAAGGTTCAAAACTAGTGCCTTGTACACTTACTGCTCCTCCATGAGTTCTAGTCAAAAGACCCTTTTGCTCCATCTCTTGTAGATCTCTTCTTATGGTTGATTCAGAAATATTAAATATCTCTGCTAGTGCACTTACCTTTAAACTACTTTTTTCTTTTAACAATTCTGATATTTTTTGTTGCCTTTCTTCTGAAAACATATAAACATCACTCTCATCTTTGATCATTTTTAACAAATTTAAAATATTAGTCAAATCCAATCAATTTGTAAACGTTTTATCAACCCTTTAATCTAATTGTAATCGATTGTAATCATAATGTCAACATGCATTTGCTCATTTTTATAACTTTCAGTAAATTTATGAGCAGTTTCAATCAAACATTGCTCATATGTGATGATTTTGCTTACTTGTCTTTTCTCAAATCCAAGCTTTAGACTCATAAAAAAGTATTTATGGTGCCTAAGAGTTGGTAATATACCCTGGTGGTTAAGTCAAGTTTTGAGGTTGGATATCTATTAATAACTATGTTGAATTTTGTGTAATGTTGTGATTTTACATGTAATTAATATTCATGTAATCTTTATTTAACATTATATAAATATAATTACAATTGGCAATTAAATAAAAGGTAGGTATTAATATGAAAAAATTAATATTTGTACTATTAGATGGGTTAACACGAAAAGGGGCTAAAGATAACATGGGATATTTGTGGCATATGGTGGAATCTCAAAATGCATGTTATATAGACATTAAAGGTGAACTTCCCAGCCTTTCAAGACCTTGTTACGAAACAATTTTCACCGGAATGCCTGTATATGAACATGGTATAACATCAAACAACATTACACGCAATTCCACATTCCAAAATATATTTTCTTTAGCAAAGAAAAGTAATCTAACTACTGGTGCAGCCGCTTATCATTGGATTAGTGAACTATATAATATAAGCCCATTTGTTCCAGCTTTTCACAGGCAATTACATGAAGATTCTTTATCAATTCAACACGGTATATACTACTTTGAAGATAACTATCCAGATACTCATTTATTCTTAGATGGTGAGTTTCTAAGAAAACAATATAATTTGGATTTTCTTCTAATTCATCCTATGGGTCTAGATTTTATAGGACATTCTTATGGTTGTAATTCAAAGGAATATGAACTAAAACTAGTAGAAATGGATTCTATGCTTGCAAATCTTATACCATTATGGATAAACGAAAACTACTCAGTAATTGTAACTTCAGATCATGGTATGAGTGAGCTAGGAAACCATGGTGGCAATAATGAATTACTTAGAAACTTACCCTTATTTCTCTTTAATGCTGGATTAAAAACTGAAGACCGTGAATATTCCCAGCTAAGTATAGCTCCAACTATATGCCAAATACTAGGTATAGAGCCTTCCACTTCAATGAAATATGAACCTATCAAATTAATTTAAATATAAAACTAATTTTAAGGAGAGATTAATCTATGTTAAAGAAATCAAAAACTTCACTAATACTAAGTTTAATATTGACAACATTAGTTGCAACTTCATTTGTAGGATGTGGAACAAAAAAAGATTCCTCACAAGCAAATACCAATCAAACAGAAACTATGGCTAGACCATCAAAAGAAGATGTAAAAAAAGAGGGTAAGCTAGTTTCCTATGGAATGCCAAACGAGTGGGCAAATTATTTAGAAATATTTAAAACTTTCACAAATAACTATGGAATAACCCACGAGGATACAGATATGTCAAGTGCTGAAGAATTGGCAAAGTTTAAGGCTGAAAAAGACAAGCCTCTTGCTGATATTGGAGATGTAGGCATTGTATTTGGTAATATAGCTAAATCTGAAAATATCGTACAACCTTATAAAAATACATACTGGAAGGATGTACCTGATTGGGCTAAAGATAAAGACGGTTATTGGACTGGTGCTTATACAGGTACAATTGCTTTCCTAGTAAATAAAAAACTGGTAAAAGATGTTCCTCACAGTTTCAAAGATCTTCAAAACCCTGAATATAAAAATTCTATAGTTGTAGGTGACATGTTAAAAGCTGCTCAATCACAGAACGCTTTACTTGCAGCAGCTATTGCAAATGGCGGTGATGAAAGTAATCTTCAACCTGGAATAAATTACTTTAAACAATTGAAGAAAATGGGCAATATAAAAGATGTAGATAACAGAATAGGAAACTTCCAAAAAGGAGAAATTCCAATAGGAATCCTATGGGATTTTAATGCGCTGAACTATAGAAAAACTATGAATGCAGAGGCAGACTACGAAATAGTGATACCTAGTGATGGAACAGTTATAAGTGCATATGTATCTATAATAAATAAATATGCACCTCATCCAAATGCAGCTAAAGCTTTCCAAGATTACCTATTCAGTGATGAAGGACAAATAAACCTTGCTAAAGGTTTTGCAAAACCTATAAGAGATGTTAAACTTCCTGATGATGTGGCTAAACAATTGTTACCAAACGATGCTTATAAATCTGCAAAACCTATAAAAGACTATGCTGCCTGGGATAAAAACAGTAAGGAGATACCAAATTTATGGAGAGACAATATATTAACACAATAAAAAGTGAACTAAGAAAAAGGGGCCTTCTTTGGCTTCCTTTTTTAGCACTAATTACATTAGTTTTAGCCTTTGAAATAATTCCAGGTTTTTATATTTTCTTGAGTAGCTTTAGCTCTGAAAAAGGCTTTACTTTGGCAAATTATTTAACAGTCTTTACAAAAAAATTCTATTTGCTTTCCTTGACCAACAGCTTAGCTGTATCTTTGTATTCTGCCGCTTTTGGTCTTTTTATAGGTACCTATGCTGCTTTTTGTTTAAAAACTTTAGGAGGCGAAATCCCTGAAAAATTAATTACAGTAATAAATATTACCACAAACTTTTCTGGAGTACCCTTAGCCTTTGCATTTATTATTCTCCTAGGCTCAAATGGACTTTTTACTATACTTTTAAAAAATAAATTAAATCTTGACATTTACAGTCATGGTTTTAATTTATTCTCCTGGTCAGGTATAACACTTACATATATATACTTCGAAATTCCACTAGCTATAATGCTTATGTATCCTGCCATATATGGAATAAAAGATGATATTAAGGAGGCTGCTATGACCTTAGGTGCAAGTAACTTTACCTTCTGGCTAAAAATTGGAATACCTACACTTATGCCATCTTTATTGGGAAGTTTCTGCATACTATTTGCTAATTCCTTAGGCGCTTATGCCACAGCCTATGCCTTAGTAAATGCTAATAAGAATTTGTTATCTATAACCATAGCCAATCTTGTATCTGGTGACATAATCACCGACCCATCACTAGCCAGTGCCTTGGCCACAATAATGGGTGGTATTTTAATGTTAATGATATTTGTAAATAATTTTAGGAGGAGAAAATGTTAAAGAAAAATACAGGAAAAAAGATTTTTTTAGTACTGTTAATGATATATCTATTTATACCTATATTAGCTACTATTTTATTTTCAGTTACAGATAAATGGGATACTACCATTCTTCCACAGAGCTATACTTTAAAATACTATAGTATCATATTTTCCGATGATAACTTTATTACCTCTCTACTTCAAACTATAAACATAAGTGTAATAACATCTATAGTATCTGTAATTATATTGGTTCCATGTATATACGTAACTTCTTTATATTATAAAAAACTAGAAAAGTTTTTTGAAATTTTAGCAGTAATTCCTTTTATTCTACCTGGGGTAATACTGGCAATAGGACTTATTCAAATGTACTCTAAAGACCCTATAAATATCACTGGTACTATATGGATTTTATTTGGAGCTTATTTTGTATTATGTTTACCTTTTATGTATCGATCTATTAAAAATAGTTTTATAGGAATAGATGCTCTAAGGCTCACAGAAGCTGCTATGATTTTGGGTTGTAACGAATTTCAAGCCTTTTTAAAAGTTATAATTCCAAACGTAATAAGAGGCATAATATCAGCTGTACTTTTATCTATCTCTATATTATTTGGAGAATTCGTTCTAGCTAATCTTCTAGTAGGTAATAATTACAGAACTATCCAAATCTATTTATTTAATGCCTTGAATTCAAATGGTCATACTGCCAGTGCTATTGTTTCAGTTTATTTAATAGTAATATTTATGATTTCTTATATAGCTATTTTGTTAACAGGTAAAAAGCAAAGAAAAATGGAGGATTAATTATGAGCTATATTTCTATAAAACAGATAAATAAAGATTTCAGAGGAATTAAAGCACTAAATGATCTAAACCTAGATATAGAAAAAGGAGAATTTATAACTCTTCTTGGTCCTTCAGGATGCGGCAAAAGCACACTGCTAAGGATTATTGCAGGACTTGAAACCTCAAGTAGTGGTGATATTTTTATTAATAATAAAAATATCATAGATATTCCAGTTAACAAGAGAAACATAGGTATGGTTTTTCAATCCTATTCTCTTTTTCCAAATATGACCACCGAGGAAAATGTAGCCTTTGGTCTTAAATTAAAAAGACTTCCTAAACCTAACATAAATGCTAAAGTTCATGAAATATTAAGTATAGTAGGACTTGCTGGAAGGGAAAAACACTATCCTCATCAGCTTTCAGGGGGACAACAGCAAAGAGTTGCTCTAGCACGCGCCTTAGTTGTTAACCCAGATGTACTATTGTTAGATGAACCTTTAAGTGCATTAGACGCAAAAATCAGGATAAGTTTAAGAAATCTTATAAAAGATATACAACAAAAACTTAAAATAACAACAATTTTTGTTACCCATGATCAAGAAGAAGCTCTTTCACTTTCAGATAGAATATTTGTTATGGAAAAAGGAGAAGTAGTTCAACAGGGATCTCCTGAGGAAATATACCAAAAACCTAAAACTCAATTTGTAGCCAGCTTCATTGGAACATACAATTTTTTTAGTTCCTCATTTTTAAATGAACCAGAAGATAACAAACAAATTCTTGTTAGACCAGAACATATAAATATTATTCCTGATAAGAATATAAATTTGTATAAAAATGCTCTCCATGGAATAATACATAATGTATATTTTTTAGGTAATATTATTAGATTAAATATACTAGTTAATGATACAATTGTAATAGTTGATACTTTAAATAAAGATGCTAGTCATTACCTAAAAGGGAATAAACTTTCTTTTTATATAGAAAAAGATAAATATATACAGTTAACCTAATCCTATATAATTACAAGGAGGTATTTATCATGCTTGCTCAGGAAAGACAGGAAGAAATACTAAAGCTTATAAAAGAACATAAAAACATAAAAACATCTCAACTAATGGAAATGTTCAATGTATCTAATGAAACTATACGACGTGATTTAGATTATCTAGAACAGCAAGGCTGTCTCAAAAAAGTTTACGGAGGAGCTATCTTAACTAAAAAGCTCAGTTGGGAACCTCCGCTCAATGAAAGAACTTTAATAAAAAGAAAAGAAAAACTAGCTATTGCTAGAGAATGTGCGAAGATAATAAATGATGATGAAATCATTTTTATAGATTCAGGTACCACTCCACTTGAAGTTGTAAAAAACCTTAAAAATAAAAGAAATTTAACAATATTTACTATATCTTTGCCTGTAGCTAACTTCGTTATAAATGAACTCGATGCAAAATGCATTATTTTAGGTGGAGAAGTTAGAAAAAAGGAACAGAGCTTAAACGGACCTATCACCGAACTTATTTTAAATAATCTTCATTTTGACAAAGCAATTCTTTCGGCAGGTGGAATAGATAGTAAAATAGGACTAACAGATTACGATTTAAATGATGTAAGCGTTAAAAAAAAAGTAGTGCACTCCGTAGATGAAACAATTGTAGTAGCAGATTCATCTAAATTTGGAGTAAAAGCTCTTGCTCAAGTGGCAGCATTAAATGAATTATCTGTTATAATTACAGATGAAAATATTGATAAAGAATGGCAGGATACCATTTTAAAACACGGAGTTGATTTAATAACTGCTTGTATAGATTAATGTATATTTAACTTAAAAACCTAGCGACTTAAAAATCACTAGGTTCTTTGTTTCATCTTATCTTTATAACTGTGAAAACATTATGTATCAATTTTACTGACAATCTTTACTTATTACATTTAAGTTCTTGTAATATTCTATTTATTAATGTTAAAAATACCTATATGATGTAAAGACGTATATAAATAATTCATAGTTGAAATGACTATATTAGTAACTGGAGGCGATTTTTTTGTTTGAACCTTTAAATATCATATTAAGAGTATTTTTAGCTCTCATATTTCTTTTTGCAGCCACTAAATTTTTAACTAAAAGAAGTTTATCCAATCTAACTTATTTTGACTACATTGCTGCTGCTACTCTTGGAACCGTAGCAGGCAATTTAGCTTTTAACGTAAAAATACATATTTTAAATTTTATTCTTTCTATGGTCCTTATAACATTGATTATCTCAATAGTATCCTATTTATCTCTAAAATATAAGTCTCTCCGCAAATTCTTTGCTGGAGAGCCAACTGTTTTAATTCAAAATGGGAAAATTTTAGAGAATAATTTGACTAGCTTAAACTATTCTTATGATTACTTAAACCAGCAACTAAGGCAAGAAAAGATATTTGATATTTGTCAAGTTGAATTTGCTATGCTTGAACCTGATGGAAAGCTAAGTGTTCAGCTAAAATCCCCAAATCGTCCATTAACTCCAAAAGACCTTGATTTACCAACAAAACATCAGGGTCTTTCAATTGAACTAGTTTTAGAAGGCAAAGTTATAGAAAAAAATCTGAAACAAAATGGCTTAACTCAACAATGGCTCTATAGAGAATTAAAGAAAAAAGGAATTGAAAATATAAAAGAAGTAGCTTTTGCTGCATTAGCTACTAATGGTAACCTTTATGTTGATCTTTACCATAATTAATATAGCACAACTGATAAAAATTCTCAAAATATAAGCAAATGCTTAATTGTGAGAATTTTTCTTTTTTCTAATCCAAGTGATAACAGATAGCATAGTTCCTAGAATTAAAATAAATATAGGCAGTACATAAGGATACTTTATGACTACATCGGATTCCCATGGAAATAAAAATCTCTCCAATTTTTTTATATCTCCTTTAAGTTCTTTTCTTTGTAATGGTTAGTTTTTCAATTGCTTTTTCTTAATTTTTAAAATTTTTTTAATAAGTGTGACCATAAATAGTATAGCTGGTAAAACAAAGTATATCATTATTGGTATAAGGTTTGGGTGAATTCTTAAACCAGATTGTATATGACTTGATACACTAGATGACATTGTCACGCCTAAATATAATACTATTATCAAAACTGGTAAGATAAATATCCTGCCATTTGCAACTGCAGTTAACTGTTGGATAGCTCTAACTATAGCAAAAAAATATATAGAAATTTTTAAAAATGAAGTAGTTAAAAAATATAAAACTGCTATAGCCTGTAGATTTTCAATAAATTCACTGACACTTATTTGTTGAACTACTGTGTACAAAGGGTAAATACTATTTTTGAATATACCTTCACCTAAAACCCCAATTGCTAGTATATCAAAAGCTGTAATGAGCAAGCCTGATGTAATAGTAGCCAGTATTGTAGTCTTTAAAATCTTTTTCGGCTGATTTACCAATGGCCAAATCATAGAAAATATTATGGACTCACCAAAGCCTACACTAATACCTACTGGCCATAAGGCCTTCCAAATTGGTTTCCAACCCTTACCTACAATAGGTTGTAAATTATGTATACTAATAATATCCGAACTAAATATTAAAATTACTTCAATAAAAAACAATAATAGAATCAATGGTAAAAATAATTCTCCTAATCTTGCAATAACCTCTATGCCGCTAAATACAGCATATGCCTCTACAAACATAAATATAGCTAAAATTATTAAAATGGATGTTCTAGGTAAAATTGTTACCGGAATTAAAAACCTTAAATCACCTAAAGTACGTCCCATATTATATATATTCGCTATGGTATATGTCCACGCAATAGTTGGTCCTAACCATTTTCCAAAGCGCAAAATACAGGCTTCTACTAAAGTTAATCCTGAGTTCATACGCATTAATAGGGTGTATAATAGATTTAGTATTATCCCTGTAGTTGTAGATATTAATATAACTATCCATGCATCCCTACCAGCAGTTGATGCAAATCCAAATACAATAGTAGTTCCAATCTGAAACAACACTGTTATTGCATATAACTGGTAAGTTGAAATTTTCTCCATTTAATTTCTCCTTAGCTCTTACTTCAATTAAAATGAATTACCTAGAGGTTGCTTAAACCTAATGGTTATTTTTTATAATTTAGGTAATAATAGATAACATCATTCCCAAAATTAATAAAAATATAGGCATTGCTATAGGATAACTTTCTTTACAATCCATCAGTTTTTCAATGATTGCTTACTTTTCTTAAATTTCTTTCGAATTAATGTAACAATAAATAATACTCCTGGTAATACAAGATAAAATGGTGCCCATAAACTATATGGAATAATCTTAAGACCCGTTTCTATATGTGCTGATACGTTAGATGCCATTGTCATTCCTAAATATAATCCTATTACTAATACTGGTAAAATGAATATCCTGCCATTAGGAACTAAAACTAACTGTTGAATAGCTCTAACAGCTACAAACAAGTGAATAGACATTTTAAAAAATATAGTAGTTAAAAAGTACAAAACCTCTATTACCTGTAGATTTTCCATAAAGTTACCTACACTTATTTGTTGGATTAATGTATATAAAGGATAAATGCTATTCTTGAACATACCTTCACCTAAAACTGCGATTGCTAGAACATCAAATGATGCAATAAATAATCCAGATGTAATAGTAGCCAGCAATGTAGTCTTAATAATCTTCTCTGGTTGATTTACCAAAGGCCAAATCATAGTAAATTCTATAGACTCACCAAAGGATTGAGTTACACCTAGCGGCCATACAGTCTTCCAGATTGGTTTCCACCCCTTACCTGCAATAGGTAGTAAATAATTTATACGTATAATATCTGAACTAAAAATCAAAATTATTTCTACCAAAAACAATATGAAGATTATAGGCATAAATAATTCCCCAAGTCGTGCAATGACCTCTATACCACTAAATACACTATAGAATAGTACACCCATAAATATAACTAGAACTATAAAAATAGGCGTTCTAGGCAAAATTGTCATTGGAATCAAAAATTTAAAGTCACCTAACCCACGCGCTAACTCATATATAAATAATAAAGCATATATCCATGCAATAGGTGTACCCAACCACTTTCCAAACCGTATATTGTACCATTCCACCAAAGTTAAGCCAGGATTCATACGCATCAATAAATTGTATAATAGTACAACTAATACCCCCATAGCTGTAGATATTAGTGCAGCAATCCATGCATCTCTACCAGCAGTTGATCCAAATCCAAATACAATAGTAGTTCCAATTTGAAACAGTACCGTTATAACAAATAATTGGTAATTTGAGATCCTTTCCATATATTTTCTCCTTATTTTAAGGTTTTTCATTGTCTGGAGTTAAATTTTTACCGCTAAGCCCAATCTCAGGTATCCTTACATCACATATAATTCGTACATTTACCATTGGAAACTCTTCATCCCAACGTTCTTTGTAATAATTATTCCATTTTTGCGGATATTTTCGATATACTGCTGTGCCAAATCCATATACATCTGATTTTAGCTGTTTTTGTGCTTTTTCCAAGGATAACTGAATTCTCTTCTTAATATTCTCTGATACTTTTCCTTCAACAAAATGTACTGCCTCGGAATCACTTAAATCTAATTGGGAGGAATTTTCATAAATTTTTCCTTCCACATAAACTTTTACTTCCATTTTCACTTCATCGCCATTAAGTATAGGGTTAATTTCGGTCTTTGCCTTTGTAATGTCTATGCCTACCTTTCCACTATTCTTTTCATCAGGAACATTCGTTGTTATTACCCCTCTTTTTATTTCATTACGAAGCCATAAAGCTCCTCTAGCTTCTTCAGCAGTCATCCATCCAACCAATTTATATTTATGCAGTACAGCTGCTCCTCCTATGCCTGAAGTTATAGATTTAGATTCGCCATCCACCACTAAAGGTCTTACTATAACTTGTGCCGCAACTGGTTCTACACCTTCCTCCGTTATCATATTTATAAAATCCTTGAGATTAGTCCTAAACCCTGCTTCTAATTTTACCTCTTTTACAAATTTTTCAATAATACTTCTCTCCAATTTTGAGTGTAAACTTAGTATGTCAGTGGCTGCTTCTTCTGTAAAAAACATGTAAGCTCGTAGATGAGGTTCTGGATGTCTGAAAAGGAAATCAATGACGTCTGAAATCCCTTCTCGTGCTAGCTTTTCTCCTATGAAAATACCTTCAACTTGAGAAAGGAAAATTTTTCGAGATAACTTTTTCTCAATTTTTCTATAGGCGTCCATTATCCCATATCCTTTTTCTGAGATAAGTATTGTTGCTTCTGCGGCAGTAGCACCTCCACCTCCACCTCCCCCCAATAAACCACCGAAACTGGCTGATCTGGTAACGGGAAGGATCAGAGAAAGAATAATTTCACCGTTATCCGCCTTATCAAACCCAATACCTTCTACGATGGCAATATCAGTTACCTCCGTTGCATCCCTACAACCAGTAAGCAATTGCATAATTATGATAATCACCAACAATATACTTTTCTTTCTCATAAACTCCCTCCTTGCTGATTATGAACAAAATCTACTTAAATATTTTCAAGTTGTGCTGCAGTTTTGCCATAATTCAGCAAAGGTTTTAATACATCTGAGTCAATCAATTCGGTATTCACAAGTCCATCTATGAAAATAAGCATTCCTTTTTTTGAGCCACCAATTTCAAATTCCCTGTACACCACATCGAAGGTTTTATCAAAAATTATTTTCAATTGTTGAACATCATTTGTTGTATTGCCACTAATGCTTTGATTTGTTATATTGTTGTCTACTGTTGATTTATTAGAAAACCCACTTTTAGGTTTCTCCATTTTATGCCTCCCTATATAAATTATATATTTATATTTCTATGTATTTATTTGTTTTATTCTAACTATAATTTCAATATTTTGTTCTATAAATAGCTGTATTTATTTTTCACCATATATTAGTTTTTATTCTACTTTATATTTAAAGACAGTTTAGTAGCTAAACTTTTATTAGTTTGTGTGTAATGTATTAGCTGATATATCTTAATCTTTTAGGTATATATAATAAAAATTAATAAATATTAGATGAAAAATTTAACCCCGTATTTCTAAAAAATACGGGGTTTGTTAACAATATGTTTTTTAAACTATCATCTGCATTTTCTTTTAAAGCTCCTTTCAATCTGATTCAAGCTTCACTTTATGTTATCTATTTCGAACCAAAAGACTACTCCATCCTCAACATTCTCTACACCATAAGCATTATTATGCAGGTCTTGAAGGGCTTTTACTATAGAAAGTCCAAGTCCATATCCACCATAGGCCCTTGTTCTGGCTTTATCTACTTTATAAAAGCTACTCCACACTTTTTCTAAAGATTCTTCTGGTATATGCTTTCCGGTATTGAATATACTCACCCTTATTTTGTCTTTAATAACCCTTCTAGTTATCTTAATAACCCTGTTATCATCTATATGATTAACAGCGTTGTTTATATAATTTGTAAGTATCTGTTCAATTCTTACCATATCTCCATAGGCAATAATACTTTCACCAGGTTCAAATAGTACCTGAATATTTTTTTCTTTAAAGATAGACTGATATTTATTGAGCACATATTCTATTAAAGATGTTAAGTTAAACTCAGTCTTTTCAATTTGAAAATAACCTGATTCGATCTGTGAAAGATTTAGTAAGTCTTTTACTAACTTATTCATCTTATTTGTTTCCTTCATAATAACATCGCAGTAAAAGCTCCTGTCCTCTTGACTTTCAGCAATATTACTAACAAGTCCCTCTGCATACCCCTGTATTACTGATAGAGGAGTTCTCAACTCATGAGAAACACTAGAGATAAATTCTTTTCTCATCTCATCTATCTTTCTTTCCTTTTCAATATCCTCCTCAAGCTTCTTGTTTTTTATATTTAATTCTGTAATTGCTCTACCCAGCTCATCCGATAGATAGTTAACACTCTGCCCAAGTTGCCCAATTTCATCTTTACCACTTATGTTACATTTTTGACTAAAATCAAACTTAGCCATGTTTCTGGCAATACTATTCAACTCTAATATTGGTTTAGTAAATTTTCTGGAAAATACATAAGCCCATATGCATCCCAAAATCATAATTATAATACCAGTGCTAATAATAAATTTATTGGCAATATCAACACTTTCCTTTATTGAAACTAATGGTACTCTAATAGACAGTATGTCTCCACCGCTTAATTTCGTTACAAGAGTAAGAAAATCTATTTTTAGCAGAATATCCCTTCGAGTTTCAAAAGTATATTCACCTTCCGTATATTCGTTAACCTTATCAACGTTAGGAGGTTGATCCCTAGGCGGCTTCATGCTTGGTTTAAATTTGCTGT
This sequence comes from Clostridium sp. DJ247, assembly GCF_014231265.1. Classification (NCBI taxonomy): domain Bacteria; kingdom Bacillati; phylum Bacillota; class Clostridia; order Eubacteriales; family Clostridiaceae; genus Clostridium; species Clostridium sp. DJ247. The sequence goes on from NZ_JABAIW010000005.1 coordinate 134,035, forward strand.
CACTTACTATGTTTTTTTCATTTGGAGGCCTACGTGAAGAAACATACACTGGTTCTCCATCTTTACTACGTATATCTATATTACTGCCGGTAATGTTAGCCGTTCTATCAAGTTCATCTTGTATATCCCTTACATTGCCTTTATACATAGTTGCTAAATTCTTTGCATTTTGTATAAGTATATTTTTCTTTTTGTTTATATAATATCGTTCAAGATATAGGTTATTTAGCAACCATAGAAGAGAAATAAAGAATACTGATAAGGAGGTTATGGAAACAAAAAGCTTTGATCTTATGGATTTATTCATTTTTCTACCTCAAATCTATAGCCGTAACCCCTTACAGTATTTATATAATCACTTTTAGTATCTAGTTTTATTCTCAATCTATTAATATGGGTATCTACTGTTCTTAAATCACCGTAATAATCATATCCCCATACCTTATCTAGTATCTGTTCTCTACTTAATGCCTTACCATAATTCTCAGCAAGATAAATCAAAAGTTCATATTCCTTAGGGCTTAAATCAATGGTAGACCCTTCGATAGCTACCTGACGTGCGTTTAAGTCTATTGTTAACCCACTAAATTCATTAACAATAGTATCTACAGGTACTGCTCTTCGTAATACAGCATTTACCCTTGCTATTAATATATTAGGACTAAATGGCTTAGATATATATTCATCCGCACCTATATCCAATCCAAATATCTCATCAAATTCTTCTCCCCTAGCAGTTAGCATAATAATAGGAACCCTAGATTTTTTTCTTATTTCTCTACATACAGTCCATCCATCATATTCAGGAAGCATCACATCAAGAATTATTAAATCTATATCATCTTCATTAGAAAACAACTCTAGAGCCTTCCGTCCATCCTCTGCCTCACTAATAAAATATCCTTCCTTTTTGAGAAAATCAGCTACAAGCTTTCTTATTAATGGCTCGTCATCAACTATTAATATTTTTTTGCCGTTCATGTTACCCCTCCAAGAAAAATGTCATTAGATTTATTATATTATATCTTTATTACAGTCATGTTACAATTCTATTAGTTATATAGATAACCTCAACTTAAATTTAACTTATACGTAGGAATATGCTGCCAAAACTGAAGGCACATTTAAAAACTTTTTGTCAGTCTTAGTGAAATGTTTTTAGAAAATCTTAGAGCCTTATATATGTTTGAGCATAGCGAGTTTATATAAGGTTCTTAGATTTTCAAAAACACGAACTTTAGACTGACTAAAAGTTTTTAACGTGCCGAAGTTTGGCAGCATATTACGGAGTATAAGTTAAATTTACTTTGAAGTACTAGCTGCACCCTTTAAATCATATAGTTGACCAGAGTTTCTTCCATCAAATCCACCAAAACTTTGCCTTCCTGAATTAGAATTTTGATTTTGTGAATTTATAACATCTTTCTTATTGTCTTCTGAGTTTTCTAATTGGTTATTTGATGTATTAGAATCCTTCCATTGACTTTCTGGCACAACCGTACCATTTTTTTGAACCCAGCTCATAATATCGTTACCAGAGTCCCTTCCTCCCATACCTCCTGAAAGTACATATCTTATTTCACCTTTATTAACTAACTCTTTAAACTGGTCTAAAGTAAGTATTTTGTCAGATCCTGAAAAACCACCAAGTGCCATTACAGATTCACCAGTATTAATTATTATATCTTCAGCACTTCCAGAACCTGAAACTACAAGTAAATATTTTTCATTTGTCTTATGACTTTTTAAAAATTCTATTAATTTTGTATTACTACTATTAGAACCCTTCATCCCTAAGTTTCCCGCCTGTTTGTTAGACATCAGCTCTAATCCGGCAGCAGGTATACCACTGCTCATTTCATAGAACATAGGAGTAGATGCTCCAACTGTAGGAATTACTAAAATCCCTAAAAAAGCAATACTTACTAATATTTTGTTTAACTTTATGTTTTTACTTTCTTTTAAGCCATCATTATTAATTTCGCCAGTGCGTTTTTTACTTTTTATTATATTTATGATATTACATGCAGCAAGTACAGTTGAAGCTGCAAAACACAAAATTAATGATGCTATAAGTACATTTTTTATAGTACTAGACATACTATTATAGAAATAAGATAACATTAATAATTGTGTCAGGCCTTCTACCACAAAGGATACAGGTAAAATCCATGACTTCCAGCTTTTTTCTTTGTAAAGCTCCCACATTGCAGAAATTCCTATTCCTGATAAAGCTGCAATTGGTGGTGCCATCATAGTTAAATAGTATGGATGAAACAACCCTTTTGTATAGCTAAAGTATATAAATTCAGGTAGTAACCACATAAACCATAATACTAATGCTAACTTTCTCTTATTGTTAAAAGGAAATCTTAATTTTTCTTTTATTGCTGCTGCTGCGAATCCAAATACAGCAAGTGGTAAAAACCAACCTATTTGGTCTGATAACATATTTTTAGAAAATAATCTTGTAATTCCAGCTGTTGTCTGACCACCAAAAGATCCTTGAAGACCACCACCTTGACCTCCTGGTCCGCCACCAGGGCCTCCTCCGCTCGGTGGCTGCATATTTCCATCTCTTTGCCCTAATCCCATTCCGCTTGGACCTTGTCCATCGCCACCTGGCACACCTCCTGGCATTCCCTGACCTTGGCTACCATCACTTGTGTTGTTTCCATCTCGTTGATTCTGGGTTGCACTAGAGTTAGCATCAGTACCGTTTCTAACTTGTCTTTGCCCATCACCTGGACCTGATTTGCTACCAAGGCCAAGTCTCTCTAAGCCATTGTGCCCAAATATAAGTTCCATAACTGTATTATTTGTACTGCTTCCCACAAAAGGTCTGTTTGCTGTAGGTACCAAATCTACAACAAAAGCCCAAGACAACGATACTGCTAAAAGAATAACTGTACCCGCAATAAGATGTTTTATTTTCTTTTTAAAGGATATGGCTGTGGAAAGAAGATAAGTTATATATAAGGCGGGTCCAATCATATAAGCTTCCAGCATTTTTATATTAAACCCAACACCCACAAGAACTAAGCTTATTATAAGATATTTAACCATTCCTTTTTCGGCGGCTATAGAAAGTGCCCAGCAAGCAAATAATAAAGTTAAAACAAGCAAGTTATCTATTGTATTGTTCCTACTTGCTGCTACAAAAACCGGCGTTACTGCAAGACATAATGCTGAAATCAAACCTGCTGCACTTCCAAAGGATCTTTTAACAAGATAATATATAAGCCCAACTGAAATTACTCCTGCAAGGGCCTGAGGTAAAATTATACTCCATCCACTAAAACCAAATATTTTAGCTGATATAGTTTGTATCCAAAATCCTAGTGGTGGTTTATCAATGGTTACAAACCCCGTAGGATCAAAAGACACAAAGAAAAAATTTCTAAAGTTCATAAGCATACTTTTTACGCCTGCAGCATAATATTTATTTGCATATCCCTCTATACCTATATTTGCAAAATTTAATACTGAAGATAGTATTAAAATTACTATCAATCCAAAGGTTTCTTTTGTAAACTTTATTTTTTTCACTACTTACTGCCTCCTTAAATAGTTCTCTTAATTTTATATTTTACTTTTACACAACCTCTTTAAAATTTAATACCCATACTTAGTTGAATACCCACAACTTATAGAAAAGAAAATTAGTTATTTGAGCAATAACAGTTACAATTACTTTTGACATATATACGTTGAAATAAAAATGCTTTACTAAAATATTCATAGCAATTATTGTAATTATAAGAGAAATTAAGTTAACTACAATAAATTGTAATAGTTCCTGAGTTAGCTTCTTATTAGAATGTCTTTGATTGAAAGTCCATTTTCTATTAAAAATAAAGCTATTAACCACTCCAAAACTATAACCTAAACCCTGACTGACCATATAGTTTATTCCAAACAAACTATGAAACATTGAGAATGTTACAAAATCAATAAGAGTATTTGCTACTCCTACCATAGAAAAACGGCTAAAATGTTTAAGTTCCCCATAAAAAAGATATCTTGTTACATTAGCTACTAATTTCATATTTTTTATCAACTCTCTTATAATTTACAGTGCTATCAATTATATAAATAGGTCTTCCTTTACTTTCATCAAAAATTCTTCCAATATATTGGCCCAATATTCCAATACTGCCAAGGGTTAACCCAAACATCGTTACATTAATTGCTATAAGCAATCCCAAACTTATTATTTCTGTTCTCTTAAACATGTCTCTTATAATAACCGCAGCAGTGGAAATCATTCCTGTTAAAAAAGCTAATCCCCCAAGGTATCCTGCAATCACAAGCGGTTTGTATGATAAAGAAGTTATACCATCAAAGGCAAGCTTCATCATTTTTTTAAAAGGATATCTAGTTTCCCCGGCAAATCTCTCTTGTCTTTCAAATTCCACGAAGGTCTGCTTATATCCAACCCAACTAACAAGGCCTCTCACATATCTATTTTTTTCTGGAAGTGCTACCAGCGCATTACACACCTTACGATCTATAAGTCTAAAATCTCCTGTATCTACAGGAATATCCACACTAGACATGCTCCTTAACAACCTATAGAATACTTTAGCAGTAAACTTTTTAAAAAATGTTTCTCCTTCCCTTTTTATTCTTTTTCCATATACTACCTGGTATCCGTCCTTCCACTTTTCAATCATCTTTAGAATAACTTCTGGTGGATCTTGAAGATCCGCATCTATAACAACAACAGCATCTCCTAGAGCTAAATCCATACCTGCCGTTATGGCAGCCTGATGACCAAAATTTCGTGAAAAGTTAACAAGTTTTATTTTTTCGTCATTTCTGCATATATTCTGCACTATATCATTTGTTCTATCTTTACTTCCATCATTTACAAATATAATTTCATAATTTTCTTTCGTAGAATCCATGACCTTTTTTAATCTTTTGTAGCTTTCATTAATAACAAGTTCTTCATTATATAAAGGTACTATGACAGAATAAACTACTGCGTTATACATTTACCTCACCTCATTTATCAGACATTTGAATTTTAATATTTAATTTATGTATTTATTTTAACTTTAAATTGTTACAGTTTAATCACAATTTAATCACAGCTTAACTAAACTTTTGAAACAATCCATATTTTTTTACTAAAGTTAAAGACACTTTCTCTAATAACTTTCTGTGATATTTTTAGCTTATGACTAATCCTTAGTTATTAGATTATCTTATATTGACTGATACTTACTCTAACAAATGCAGAGGCTTGAAATAGAACTATAACAAAAAAGCATGTGGTTTATATAATATTTCAATAATAAACCACATGCTTTTCTTATTCTTTAATCGTATACATTTAACCTTTGTTAATCAACTTCTCTACATAAAAAGCTTCGCCATATTTCAAATCATTAATCTCTTGTAAGCTTAATTTCCATGACATTTACAGCAATTTTTATTCTCTTATTTTTTCAAGAGCGGATCTCACTCTTAAGGTTATCTGCAGGGAATAGTATTCCTGTCTGTTTTCTAGCTTCTTCTATAATCTCTATGACATTTAGAGACTGATTATATGAATTTATTTCTGATTCCTTCTTGTTGCTTTTTATTAATTCTATAAATTCTTTAGCTTCATAGTACATTGTTTCTTTTAATTGAGGCACAGATAACTCTTCACATTCTCCATTCCTATATATAATTTGTACTTTTTCTGTATTATTAATTTTATCAATTATCATAGTACCTTTTTCTCCTTGAATTTCACATGGAATATATGAATTGGCTATCTTTGAATGAATTATAACGCCTTCCATATCCTCATAAGATAGAATTAAACTTCCTTCTCCATCTATTCCTGAAGGTAACTTTAATGCAGATGCTTTTATATGTTTTGGCATACCAAAAAGCCTAACCAGTGGGTGTATACAATAAGTACCTATATCCATAATTGAACCATTAGAAAACTTAGGATCAAATGTATTTACATGCTTTCCTTCCTTATAAATGTCATATCTTGAAGAATACTGACAGTAACTTGCAAAATACTTTCTTATTTTTCCTAACTTATGAAGATTGTCCTCTATGACCTTAAAATTAGGCAAAAACATGGTTTTCATAGCTTCCATTAATAACATATCATTATTTTTAGCAGCTGCTATCATAGAATTTAGCTCTTTTACGTTAGATGCAACTGGTTTTTCACAAAGAACATGCTTTTTATTATTTAAGAATATAATAGCCTGTTCTGCATGAAGAGAATTAGGACTTGCTATGTACACAGCATCAATACAATTACTTTTTGCCATAGCTTCTAAATCTGTAAATATATTAGTTACCCCATACTTTTCTGCAAAGGCTTTTGCTTTCTCTTCTGTTCTAGAATAAACTGCATTTAGTTTAAAGTCATCTACTAAACTAGCACATTTTATAAATTCATCAGTTATCCAGCTAGTACCTACCACACCTATATTAATCATATTTTCCCTCCTACCCTATTTAACTTAAAATTGTATCCATACATTTGCTTAATCATAATTATTGTTTATTATATTATTATAATAACATATTGAAGGATTTGGAGGCTATATTTATGGAAAAATATGAATTAAATAAAAATCTTGCACAAATGCTAAAAGGTGGCGTAATAATGGATGTTGTAACGCCTAAAGAAGCAGAAATAGCTGAGAAGGCTGGTGCTTGCGCTGTTATGGCACTTGAGAGAGTTCCATCTGATATAAGAAAACAGGGTGGAGTAGCAAGAATGTCTGACCCAAAAATGATTAAAGAAATACAAGCTGCTGTTTCCATACCAGTAATGGCAAAAGTTAGAATAGGACATTTTGTAGAAGCACAAATACTTCAAAGCTTAGGAATAGATTATATAGATGAAAGTGAAGTCTTAACGCCAGCTGATGAAACTTTCCATGTTAACAAGTGGGATTTCAAAGTACCTTTTGTTTGTGGTGCTAAAAATCTTGGGGAAGCTTTAAGAAGAATTGGAGAAGGAGCTTCAATGATAAGAACTAAAGGAGAAGCTGGTACTGGTAATGTTGTTGAGGCTGTTCGCCATATGAGAACTATGGTGGATGATATCAGAAAGATTAAAAATGCTTCAGAGCAAGAACTTATGACTATTGCCAAGGAAATGTGTGCTCCTTACGAACTTGTAAAGTATGTTTGGAAGGAAGGAAAACTACCTGTAGTTAACTTTGCTGCTGGTGGTATAGCAACTCCAGCAGATGCTGCACTTATGATGCAACTTGGATCAGAAGGAGTTTTCGTAGGCTCTGGAATATTCAAATCATCAGATCCTGAAAAGAGAGCAAAAGCTATTGTACTTGCAACAACTTATTATAACGACCCTAAGATACTTGCAGAAGTTTCAGAAGACTTAGGTGAGCCAATGAGTGGATTAGACGTAAGAGATTTAGATAATAGATACGCTGAAAGAGGTTGGTAAAGTGAAAATAGGAGTTTTATCACTTCAAGGTGGAGTAGCTGAGCATATAAATCACATACAAGCTTTAGGTTGTACAGCTTTAGAGGTAAAAAAATTAGAAGACCTTGAAGACCTTAATGGTTTAATACTTCCTGGTGGCGAAAGCACTACAATCGGTAAAATTTTAAAAGAAAGAAATATACTTATACCATTAAGAGAAAAGATATTATCAGGCCTTCCAGTTTGGGGAACTTGTGCAGGTATGATATTGCTTGCAAAAGAGCTTGAAAATGATGGAACTACTCACCTATCTGTTATGGATATAAAGGTTAGAAGAAATGCTTATGGCACTCAAATAGATAGCTTCGAAACCACTGAAATCATTGAAGAAATTTCTAGTATTCCAATACCTCTAGTCTTTATAAGGGCTCCTTATATAGTAGATTCAGGTGATAACGTAAAAATTCTTCATAGAGTTAACGGAAACATTGTTGCTGCAAGACAAGATAACATTCTTGTTACATCCTTTCATCCAGAGCTTACAAAAAATCTTGAATTACATAGATACTTTATATCTATGTGTAGTAATTAAATTTTCATACAATTTAGAGTAGCTCTCACTTAAATATAATATAAAATTTTCATTTTATATAGCTACTAAAATATATAAAAAATAAACCTCAGTAAATGCATTAATGGAGATATTGAGGTTTTATTTTTTTATAGATTAGCTTTCACATAAATATATATTATAGCCCACATGTTCATCCTTTACACCACACAAATATTCCATTTTCATCTATTATTTCATCCACTGAATTTAAAACAAAATCTGCTCCTTTGACTAATGTTTCTTTTCCATTAGTTCCTGATAACACAGCAATTGCTAATGCAGCATTACCATTACTTGCTAGAGCAATATCAACTTCAGTGTCCCCAACTACAGCTATTTCTTCTGGTTGAAGACCACAGGCTTTACAAAACTTATTTAATAAATCTGGACTAGGTTTTGGTGCTGACATACCATCGTCAGCACCTATAAAATCGAAATATTCTTCTACATTTAGGCTTTTTAAACAAAACCTTGCAGATTCATAGGTATCTGAAGTAGCAAGTCCTATATAAATATGAAGTTTTTTAAGCTCATTAAATAATCTAGTTAAATTTCCTGTAGGTTTAATAAGTTTAGATTTTTCTTTAGACAGCTTATTTATTTTAGCTTCTATATAAAAAGAAAGATTTAAAAGCAATCTCTTATCTACAGCTTCTCGTTCAAGCACCAAAGTTAACTCTTTTGTTACTTCTCCCAAAGTTCCCCAGGCTAAAACTCCAAAAGGCTCTACTTTACCACTTCTTATACCTATAGCCTGCAAAAGTTTATCTTTTATACCCTGTATATACTGGATGTTTAAATCCTTTACTAATTCATCAATAGTGTCTGTAAACAGCGGAACCCATATGGAATGGAAATCAAGTAATGTTCCATCTTTATCGAATAGTATACCTTTAATATTTTTCATCTAGTGTCCTCCTAGTTTTTGTAATAGTTGTCCCCAATTAAATATTGTATGTTTTTTACTGCCCTTATATATAGGATTTGTAAAAAGTAACAAATTTCCTTCTCCATCTCTAATCTCTAATCTGCTCCACGTGAAAGCTGAACCTTTCCAATTAAAGCTGATATCATATCTCATATTATTTTCATTGTTTTTTTGTAAAATCACGTTACCATTTTCAATTAAAAAAATACTAATACCTTTAATAAGATCCTTTTCTCCGCTTTTTATTAAAAAACTATAGGTAACTTTTTTTTCATCAGAATTTGATAGAAATAATTCAGACAAGGAGTCTCCTGGAGAGTAATTTTTTTCATTACAATTTATATCTATATCAAGCTCAAGTCCTCTACTTACATATACTCTGCCCTTAGATACAGAATTTAGTATTTCTGAAGCTGAAAGCCCATCTGCCAGCACATAGGTGCTAGGATCACCAATAAGAGATGGCTTATCTGCTCCTTCATAAGTTTCATTTGGCAAAAGATGAGAATCACTGCCTCCAATGCCCCATATGTGATATCCCTCATTCCATAAGGTATTCCATATATTTAATACTTTTTCCGTAGCCTCCCTGTTTTTAGGATATGTAGGATCATTTATTATTTCTAACACATCTATATTTTCTATTAAAGTTTCCTTATGTAACCACTGCCATGGAGGCAGCTCAGCATGGTTAATTGAACACAGTGCTCCATTTTCTCTAGCTTCTTTCATCAATCTATTCATTCCACTTTCTGACAATAGACCACCATTCTCAGAATTCACTCTAAAATCAATCCACCTTTTTAACCCTAGAGCATTAAAATGAGTAGCCAGTGGAGTAATTTCAATGCCTGGAATAGGGAGAACATCTCCTTTTACCCATTTGCAGGGTAATATATTATGGTCTGTAACTACAAAAAAGTCTAAATTCATTTTCTTTGCCTGCAGCATTCCTTCTTCTGGAGTAAGCTTACCATCTGAAATATTAGTATGGGTATGAAAGTCTCCCTTATACCACCTTAATCCAGTTTTTAATCTCTGTTTAAAGTTATATCTATTTAAATATATACCTTCCCCTTCATAATTACCGTCACACCAGATTTCGTAATTCCATTCTTTTTCTTCTGTAACCTTTTCTTGAATATCTTCTTCAAATATTTCTATTAAATAAGATATTTCCTGTGAGGCTTCACAAGTTATCTCTAAAGTATATCGCCCTTTTTCAAGTATACCAGGTACTGCAGAAAAGTTGGACAGTACAGGATCTTCATTAATAATTGTGCTGCTAAATTCTTTTAGATGCAATCGTTGAAGTCTAAGTTTTTTATCTTCATCCCAAAGAAGAACTTGTATCCAAGCTTTGTAGTCAGTTTTAATATTTATCCTAAGACAGCTTAAAGAGTTTTCAAGGTTGAATTTATGTGTATGTAAAGGCAGCTTTTCACTGCCTTTAAACATCCCGTTAAAAGTTATCATACTATTACTTTGAAGCCGCATTCAATGCTGCTTGTGCTTCCTCTTTAGCTTCTTTTAATGCCTGTGCTGCATTTATATTTTGTATTTCAACCTTGTCTGCTGCCTTCTTTAGAGCATCAGATATCTTTCCGCCTGTTGGATCAACAAATGCTGAAGATGCTGTTTTTGCCTGTGCAATGGGAACTAATATTTGAGGATGTGTTTTTGCAAATTCCTTAAATACTGGTGCTTCTTCAGCTGACTTTCTCACTGCTATATAACCAGTTTTAATAGACCAATCCGCTGTTTTTTCTGCACTTGTGAAAAATTTCATCCATTTAAATGCAGCCTCCTGCTTATCCTTATCTGTAACTGCTGGTATGCTTACAGTTAAAGCTTCTGCTATTGGTGTCGCAGCATGTCCATTCCATCCTGGCTGAGGTGCAGCAACAATTTTGCTAAAATCAAGATCTCCCTGGTCTCCACTGGAACCCAAATAACCTGCTGCTCTATCCTTCATAACATCATCAATAGTAGCATACCAATACTCCCAACCTTGACCACCAGAGTGTATTCTCATAGTTTTATCTTCATGTATAGCTTTTCTAATGGATTCCCAAGTATCTATCCATTCATTAGAATCAATTAATACATTTTTACCATCTTCACTTATTATTTTACCACCTTTACTAAGAGCCATATCCGTTAAGTTTTCTGGGCCCCACATAGGTTCAAAACCATATACACTAACTTCATTTCCATTAGTCTTTCTAAGCTTTTTCGATGCAGAAAAAACATCTTCCCAAGTCTTTAAATCTTCTGGCTTTATTCCAGCTGACTCCAAATAATCCTTTCTATAATACATAACCTGAGTTGTTCCATACATCGGTAGCGAATATATTTTTCCATTTATCTTTCCTTGATTATAAAAGGATGGAATGAAATCTTCTGAGTTAAAATTCTTATCCTTTGAAATAAAGTCATCAAGTGGTGCCAAAACCTTTTTACTTCCTAGTGAATTCATTTGTACATTGTTTAAAAGTACAGCTGCAGGTGCTTTTTTTGATGCTATAGCTGCCTGTAAAGCCTGATAAGTTTCAGTATAGCTTCCTTGTGCCACACCTTTAACCACAACTTCTTTTTGTGATTCATTAAACTCTTTTATTTTTTGAACCATATTTTCTCCAAGTTTACCACCTAATCCGTACCAGAATTCAATTTCTACTGGTGCTTTATTAGAATTGCTTACTGTTTCAGTATTTACAGTATTATTTTTTGCAGCTGTGCAACCTGATATGAGTCCCATCATAGTAACTGATAATACTATAACTGCTATGAGTTTTTTGTTTAATAATTTCATTTTATATTCCTCCCTAAATCATATTAAAATCAATTTTTAACCTTTTAGTCCCGTATCTCCAATACTTTTCATAAACCATTTTTGTGTAATAAAAAATAATAAAAGCAATGGTATTACTGTTATTGCGCTAGCCGCCATAACCTGAGGCCACTTTATACCATAGGCACCACCTTGAATAAAGAATTGTCTAAGGCCTATAGTAACAAGATAATGTTTTGGGTCCTTTATTATTAAGGAAGGCCACAGATAATTATTATAATTACTGATAAAACTTAATAATGCTAAAGTGATAAATGAGGATTTGCAAAAAGGAATCATAATATATACTAAAATTCTAAAGTGACCAGCTCCATCAATTTTAGCTGCTTCTATCATCTCTTTTCTCACCTGCATAAAGGCTTGTCTTATAAGAAATATACCAAAAACATTAACTAAATTTGAAATGATGATTCCCTTATAAGAATCTAGCATATTCATCTTTGATATAAGCATATAGCTAGGCACATAGGTTGCTGCTGCTGGAAGCATATAAGTTACCATAACAATAGCAAACAATAGGTTTTTACCTTTAAATTTTAATTGAGTAAAGGCATAAGCTATCATAGCAGAATTTATTAATTGAATTACTACTATAAATGATGCTGTAAAGGTAGAATTAAATATGTAGAGTCCAAAGGGTGCTCCACTAAGTACCTCAGTGTAGTTGTTCCACTGTGGAACCTTTGGCCACAAGCTAGGTGGAAACATCCATATTTCATCCTTTGTTTTTATTGAACTAAGTATTAACCATAAAAAAGGGAAGGCTATAATTATGCTAAAAATGATTAGTGATAAATAACTAATCATGTCTATAAATTTATTGTTACTCTTTTTCTTTGAAATAGAAGTCTTATTAGCTATTTCATACATAAAATCACCTTCCTACTGATAGTGCACCCATCTTTTTGATGCAATAAATTGAATTAAGCTTAATATCCCTGTTAATATTACTAGTATTGTTGCAATTGCAGCAGCTTCACCAGTATTAAAGTTTTCAAAAGCGTATTGATAGTACATATAAAGTATTGTTCTGGTACTTCCTGCAGGACCTCCCTGCGTCATAATCTGAATTTGATCATAAGCTTGTAGTGAATTAATAGTAGTTATTATAAATAAGAAAAATGTTGTTGGAGAAATTAATGGGATAGTAACATTTTTTATTTTCTGCCAGCTAGAAGCCCCGTCTATATAGCTAGCCTCGTAGAGCTCTTCTGGAACCTTCTGTAGAGCTTCTAAATAAAATACCATAGCCCAACCAACTCCTTTCCATACAGTAACAATAAGTATAACTACCATAGCCCATTTGCTGCTTTGAGCCCATTGAAGTTTATGCAAATGAAATGTCTGTAGTATATAGTTTGCAAGTCCAACTCTTGGTTCGAATATCCAAGACCAAACTATGGATATAGCTACTGTAGGAGTTACCCAAGGAGAAAATAAAATTGTTCTAAATATACCCATAGCTTTTAATTTCTTATTTAAAAGAAGCGCCAGTACTAAACCTCCTATTATAGTTGGTATTACATTACCTAAAGTAAAGTAAACTGTGTTTATTAAAACCTGATAAAATTCTTTATTTCTAAATAGTGTAATATAATTATTGATACCAACAAATTTATATTCAGGACTCATAAAATCCCAGTCTGTAAAGCTTAAATAGGTAGAATAAAACATAGGCCACAACCAAAAAGCTGCAAGTGGTAAGCTAGCTGGTAATATAAAAAGTAATGCAGTTAAACCTTGTGATTTTTTTAACCTTCCTATAAAAAAGAATATATTAGAAAACTTACCTTTAGCATAATTCAACTTTACAGCTTTACCCTTCTTTCTATATAACTTATCTACTTCCATATTTATAGCTTCCTCCTTTCCTTTTCCTTTTAACAATCTAATTGTACATATTTTACGTATTAATTTTATTATATATATGTAAAATATAGGTTAATGTCACACAGAATACCATAAAATATTGTTAAAACACCACAAAATATTTTAATGAAGTCCAACTTTTTCTACAAACAGAACATAAATATTTGTTTTCATCTATTCATAATTCCTACAATATTATTTCTTAAATAGAATAAACTAATAGGTGGTGACTTATGCAAAATACTTTCCTCAACATATTTCCTAAATAAAAACTAAAGGGCCTAATACTTTGATTAAAGTATTAGGCCCTTTAGTTTTTATAAATTATTTAGTTATTAATTATTTCAACACCTAAATTTAAATATTTATCCTTGACTTTAGTATTTAATTTTGAATCTGTAATAATCATATTAATTTTATCAAAATTACACACATTTAATAGAGAAACAACTCCAAACTTTGTACTGTCTGCAACCACTATAGTTTGCTGAGAACACTGCATCATTTTCTTTTTAATTTCTATCTCGCCTATACCATAATCAGTAATTCCTGCTGTTATTGAAATACCACTACAGCTTGCAAAGGTTATATCTATATGAAATTGCTCGATAAATTTTTCTGCCATGCTACCAATAATACATTTTTCATCTTTTTTTAAAGTTCCTCCTGCAAGAATTATTGTGTACTCCTCCATATCCGATAACTCTTCTGCAATAGCTATTGAATTAGTAATTACCGATAACTTTCTTACTTTTCTTTTAATTGCTTTTGCTACCTCGGTGTTAGTGGTACTTACGTCTAATGCAATAGCCTGACCTTCTGCTACATATCTAGCTGCAATTTCTCCTATTTCTATTTTTTCTTCCATATTTTTAGTTTCCCTGATAGCAAAGTTTACTTCATTAGCACCTACTTTCTCAAGTACGGCTCCTCCGTAAACTCTTTTAAGATACCCTTCTTTTTCAAGATATTCCAAATCCCTTCGAACAGTTTCAATTGATATATTAAATAACTTAACAAGCCTTGAAACTTTTACACTTTTCTCTTTTTCTAATAATTCAATTATTTTATTATGCCTCTCTTGTACAAGCATTTTGCTCTCCCACTTAAACCATATTAATATATTATATAATCACTAATTAATTATATAATATTACAAATTTAGTTACAATATATGTTTTAATGGTGAAATACATACTTTAGATAATTCCCATAATTTTATTTTTTACAATGGATAGACCAATATCAACAATCAAACTCTAATTTCCCTAGGCACACTTCTATAAAACAAAAAAGCTGGTCATTAAACCAACTTTTATTATTCAAAACAAATTGATCCACGAAAAGGATTTGCACCTTTAACCTATTGGTTAATAACCCAGTGCTCCACCCCATTGACCTAGCAGCGACCTACTCTCCCACAGGGCCTCCCCTGCAGTACCATCGGCACTGTGAAGCTTAACCGTCGTGTTCGGAATGGGAACGGGTGTTACCTTCACGTCATTACCACTAAATGTTTTTAATTGTGATAAACTTCGCATCTCTGCGTCACTTTGCTTGCTGCGGTACTCATTTACGATTTGTAAACTCTGTTCCTCGCTTCGCTTTGTTCCTTGATCTGCTCGTTTCTAACAATTAAAAACTATAATCTCTGTATTAAGAGAGATTATTTGTTCTCTGAAAATTGCACAGATTAGCTGTAAAGCTTAAATAATTTGGTCAAGCCCTCGACCTATTAGTATCAGTCAGCTGAACATGTTACCATGCTTACACCTCTGACCTATCAACCTTGTGTTCTTCAAGGGGTCTTACTAGCTTACGCTATGGGAAATCTAATCTTGAGGTGGGCTTCACGCTTAGATGCTTTCAGCGTTTATCCCGTCCCGACATAGCTACCCAGCTGTGCTCCTGGCGGAACAACTG
>NZ_JABAIW010000060.1:0-25343 GCF_014231265.1 Clostridium sp. DJ247
ACCAACTCAGAGGCAATTATAGTACCTACCTTTGGTAAGGAAGCTATGCTGGGAAGTAACCCAATTGCTATAGCAATGCCAGCTAAACCCTACCCATTTCTTCTAGATATGTCAACAAGCGTTGTAACAAGAGGAAAGCTTGAAGTTTATAATAAACAGGAGAAGCCACTTCCTTTGGGTTGGGCGCTAGATAGCAAAGGTAATTATACAAATAATGCTAAAGAAGTATTATATAATATACCTAACAAACTTGGTGGAGGAATAGTTCCATTAGGTGGGTCCACAGAACAATTAGGAGGTCATAAGGGGTATGGTTTAGCACTAGCAGTTGAAATGTTTACAGCAATCTTTTCTGGAGGAATGACCGGGAATCATACTCATAGAAATAATGTTGGAGGAACTTGTCATTCATTCTTTGCAATAGATTATGGCATATTTGGTGATAAAAAAACCATTGAAGATAACATGTCTAAATATTTACAGGAACTTAGAGAATCCAGCAAAGCAGAAGGTGCGGCTAGAATATATACTCATGGTGAAAAAGAAATTGAAGCATACCAAGACAGAATAGAAAAAGGCATACCTGTAAATGAAAATACAATAAAAGAGATAAAGGATGTATGCCAGTATGTCGGTATAGAAATGTCAAACCATATAAAGCCCATATAACATATTAACTCCCTTTAAAATAGACTATTTA
This sequence comes from Clostridium sp. DJ247, assembly GCF_014231265.1. Taxonomy (NCBI): domain Bacteria; kingdom Bacillati; phylum Bacillota; class Clostridia; order Eubacteriales; family Clostridiaceae; genus Clostridium; species Clostridium sp. DJ247. The sequence goes on from NZ_JABAIW010000060.1 coordinate 701, forward strand.
GCCCTATTTTAAAAGGAGTATTTTTAGCTTTATGACTTACAGGTTTACCTATCAGTGTAAAAGTATTGTTTTCTCATATACATATCTTTAGTTTTTCTATATACTTATGAATATAGGTATATATACTATAATGTTAAGCGGAATTAATTACATATATATACATAAGTTGACAATGTATAATGATTTACATATAATTAAGAAAAGTAAATAATCATTTATGTATAGGTTTTATTTTAGTAATTCTCCTATCTATTTTATGTTATATCAAAGTGTTAAACTTAAAATCATAAATGGAATTGTAGTGTTTAAAAAGTATACATAGCTCTTAGGGTATTTGGAATTTAATGAATTAATTATAGTGTTAAAAGGTGGGGGGGTATTATGTCAATTAAGAAGAAAATTCCAATTCTTATAAGTATATTGTTAACTTTGTCTGTATTAATAACAGGCTTGTTTGCATATTTTCAATCATCTGATATCGTACTTAAGGAAAGCAGAGAATCTATAGTATCTGTCAATAAAAGCTCAATGGAAACAATGTCAGCATTAATAGAAAAGGAACAGGCTCAGGCAAGAACAATATCAAATAATAAGTTAGCTTATGAGCTATTAAAAAAAGGTCAGGAAAATAGTAACTCAGATGAATATAAGCAACTTGTTAGCCAAAATAATCAATGGCTAGCTAATTATGTGAAAAATACAAATTACTATGAACATTCTTTTATTGTGGATACAAATGGAGCAATAATTTCTGATAGTGATGAAAAAAACATTGGGATAGATGCTTCACAGAGACAATATACTAAAGATGCTTTAAGTGGAGTAGAAGCTATTAGTGAAGTACTTTTGTCAAAAGCCACTGAAAAGCAGATAGTGGTATTTGCCAGTCCTATACTAGACAATAATACCGTTATTGGTTATGCCGCCACTTCAGTTTATTGTGATGGTATTTCTAAATATCTTAAGGAAACAAATATAGGAAAGTATGGTTCTAGTTATTCATATCTAGTGGATAAGTCAGGTAATATTGTATACCATCCTAATAAAAATAAAATAGGTAAACCTGTTGAGAATTCAAGTGTAAAAGAACTTGTAAATAAAATAAATGCTGGACAAGATATAAAACCAGGAGAAATAAATTATGATTATTTAGGTCACGCCAAGCTAGCATCTTATAATATTATACCTAAAACAAAATGGATAGTGGTATTAACAGCTGATAAAGCAGATGTGCAAAAATCTATAACTAACATGACAACTATTATAGTCATAATAAATATAGGTGTTTTAATTATTTGTATTATTGTTGGTATATTCTTCTCAAAGAGAATAACAGATCCTATTATTGATGTGGCAAATTTGGTAAATAGAACATCAAAATTAGACTTAACATATGATAAAGCATATGAAAAGTATTTTAAATACAAGGACGAAGTAGGTTATATTTTTAGTTCTACGGTGAATATGAGAAATGCTTTACGTGAAGTGCTAAATCATATTATAGACATTTCCCATAATATAAATGATAATGCATTAAATGTGGACAATCTTACAGAAAAACTTAAACAGTATGTTGATGAAACTTATAAGGAAACAGAAAGTTTATCAGCTGGAATGGAAGAAACTGCTGCAACCTCAGAAGAGATATCAGCATCAGCTGCTGAAATGGAGAATGCAGTAAAAAACATTGCGGAAACTTCAGAAAATATTTCTAATGATTCTGTAAACACATTAGAAAGAGCTGATGAACTAATGAAGTCTGCAGTAAGCTCAAAAGAAAATGCAGAGAACATATATATAAATGTAAAGAATGAATTGGAAGAAGCTATTGAACATGCTACTGCTGTATATGAAATTAATAACCTGGCTGAAGCAATTTTACAAATTGCATCTCAAACTAACCTACTAGCGCTTAACGCTGCTATTGAAGCAGCAAGAGCAGGTGAAGCTGGTAAGGGCTTTACTGTAGTGGCTGATGAGGTTAGGAAGCTTGCAGAGGAGTCCGCTGGTATTGCAGCTAATATTCAAAGTACTATTCAAAAGGTTATATCCTCTGTAGACAACCTATCTAATAGTTCAATTAAGCTACTGAGCTTTGTGGATGAGGATGTAAAAACAGATTATGACAGGTTTATAAAAACAGGTAAACAATATTATAAAGATGCTGAAAGTTTTAGAATTGTTATGCAGGAATTTAGTGCAACTTCTGAGGAATTAAATACATCTATAAATGGTATTGTAAATGCCATAAGTGAGTCAGCCCAGACTATTAATGATGGAGCTGAAGGAGTTTCTAGTATATCTTGCAAAGCGGATAACATAGTATCTAAGTTAAATGACATAAGGGAAAGCTCCTCAAATAGTATTAATAGTGCTGAAAAGTTAAAGGAATTAATATCTAAGTTCAGAATATAAAGTAAAAATTAATCATACATGATTGAACATAACCTGGTTCATGCTAATGGCTTAAAGACTCTATTTAGTTATAAATTTTACTTAACTAAATGGAGTTTTTAACAGTTAATATAAAGAGCATGTAATCAAAAATGCTTATTAAAATTATAGGGTAAAGTATGACCAAGGGTATATAATAAATAATAATTCATATATTTTTTATATAGCTGTAAAGATAAAATGTATATTGGTATTTCTATTAATAATAATTTTATATTTACGATAAAGTAATTATGTGAGAGATAAAAATAGTTCATTGGAAGGGGCAGACAATGGGAGTTAACTTGTATTTTAGCTTTGTATTAATTATTGCAACACTAATAATGCTAATAATTTTATATTTTTTATTGAATAAGCTAAAAACTAGTATAGCTAGAATCTGTTCATTAGCTATTATTGCTTCTTCTTTTTATAGCTTTGGATATGCTTTTGAGATTATGGCTACTAATATTGAACAAATAAAGTTTTGGTTGAAATTTGAATATATAGGAATACCTTTTATTTGTACAATTTGGTTAATATTCGTTGTTATGTATACGGGATATGAAGCGTACTTAAATAAGTCTATATGCATCATTTTGTTTATCATCCCAGTACTAACATTTATATTCCACTATACAAATGATATCCACCACTTATTTTATAAAGACATTTCTATTAACTATAATCCATATTTTATAACTGCAAAATTAGCAAAAGGTCCGGCTTATTGGGTCCACATAATATATTCATATTTGAATTTAGTTGTTGGTATAGCACTTTACTTTAGAATGTTTGTCCGATCAACACTTTTAATTAAAAAACAAATAATATTGATGATTTTAGGAGCAGTGGCCCCGTGGGTTTTGAATATAGTATACTTACTTGAGTATTTTTCCTCTAGTATTGATTTGGAGCCTTTCGGTTTTGCCATCACTGGATTAGTCTATGCATTAGGTATATTCAAGTTTAATCTACTTAAACTTACACCAATTGCTTTAGAAAAGGTATTCCATTCTATGAAAGATGGAGTTGTCATACTAGATAATGAAAATAATGTTGTTAATTTTAATAACTCAGCTAAAATTATTATTGAAGAGTTAAATTATTTGAATAGTGGACAAAATAAAATTGAAGATATTTTAAAAAATTACCCAGAGTTGTTAAATGCATTGAAATATGATGAAAACAATGACAGTGAACAATGTATTAGGCGTTTAGAAGATGAAAAATATTATAAACTTTCAATATCAATAATTTATGATAAAGGCAACAGTAAACTAGGTAAAATTCTTGTATTAAGTGATATAACTGAGCAAAGAGAATTGATGATACGGCTAAATAAATTAGCATCAATAGATGAACTAACGGGCATATATAATAGAAGACATTTTTCAGAAATATGTAGTATTGAAATAGATATAGCTAAAGCAAATAATAAACCTGTATCAGTTATAATATTGGACATTGATTATTTTAAGAAAGTTAACGATACCCATGGTCACCATATTGGAGATTTAGTATTAAAAAACGTTGCAAGAATCTTAAAAGATAACATTGATAAAAATCACATTATAGCAAGATACGGTGGAGAAGAATTTGCAATTTTTTTACCCAAAACTAAAAGTGATAATGCTGTAGAAGTTGCTGAAAAATTAAGGAAAGCAATATATGATAGTCACTACATAGATCAAAATATTAATATTAATGTTACAGCCAGCTTCGGAGTATACGGCGTTAACTCTATAACTCATGAGAACTTGTCGGATTTAATAATTAAAGCAGATAGGGCATTGTATAGATCTAAATTGGAGGGAAGGAATAAAGTAGTTTTATACTGTGAGGAGTAAAGAAAACATGTTGATAAATCCTTTTAATCCATATAAGTTAAATTTCAAATCTGAGGCCCTATAAAAACAAAAAATGGGTTCATAGTGAACCTATTTTTGTTCTAATGTAATTGTCTTTTTTCATTTATGTAATTTATAGCCAGTTTATCTATAATAACTCCGAGTAAAACTAAGATAACACCTATTAGTTTTACTGTGGAAAATTTTTTATTTATTAACACATCAATTATAAAGCTTGTACCCAGTTGACCTAATATAATCAAAATTGTGGAATATACTAAGGGTATTCTAGGAAGTACAATAATACCTAATAATAATGATATTAATCCAAAAATACCTCCACTGTATATCCATAGTGGAACAGTGTTTGGAATTTTTAAACCAATAAAGTTATAGCTGCCTAATGCTAAAATAGCTATTAATGATATAAGTGAAGCAACTATGTAGTTTACTAATGTACCGTTAAGTAAGCCAATTTTTTTAGTCAACTTAAAGTTAACTAATTTCGATATAATTGACACGCACCCGCTTATAAATGACAATAATAATCCTACAACCATATACGTAATCTCCTTAGTTTTTTATTAATAGAAATAAACCAATACAAATTATAATAAAACCAGGCAGTCTTAATATTTTAAAGTGAACTTTCTTAATGTCGAAAAATCCAAAATGATCTATTAATGCGGAAGCTATAATTTGACCTGCTAATGACAATGCAGTAGTTAAAGTAGCTCCAATTATGTTAAAAGTAAAACTGTTAACAGAAACTAGAAATACACCTAATATACCTGCAGAGTATAAAATAGGTGAACCTCCTAAAATTTTTATATTTTGTTTTTCTGCCATTTTAATATATAAAACTAGTAAGATCATACCAATCGCATGTACAATAAAGCTAACTTGAAAAACATCTAAAGATTTATTAAGTAATCCGTTTAAAGTAATCATTACAGATAAAAAGATTCCAGATAACACCGCTAATATTATGTTCATTAATGCAACAGCTCCTTCTCCTGCTTAAGTTTTTCTATGTCTAAAATTAAAATTTGTCCATTACAATACATAAGGATATTTTTTTGCTTTAATTTATGGATTATCCTGTTAATACTTCTAATTGAAGCAGTGAGTTCTTCAGCCATTAAATTTTTAGATATATATATTTTAGTAGAGTTCTTTCTATAGTATAAACTTAGAATTAAACTTATAAACTTATATTCTAAGCTATAAAATATGTCATTAGAGGCTTTTATTATTTTCAAATAAAGTTTATTACTAAGCTTATCTATGATAAACATTGAAAAGTCTGTGTCTATCTGAAGCCATTTTCTGTATATTTCTTTAGACAACATTAATACTTCACAATCAGTTAAAGCTTCAACGGTACAAGTAGATAACTTATTATTTAAAACTTCGATTTCACCGTAGATTTCTTCAGGTTCAACAATAATTTGCAGATAGCTTGCTCCTGATTCAGAAGTTCTATATATTTTATTACTGCCGTTAAGCAATATATATAAGTATTTAACTTCAAAGCCTTGTTCAATTATTTTTGTATTTTTTTCAAATTTTTTTGTGATAATATGTTCCTTTATTTCATTTGGACAATTATCAATTAAATCTAAAATCTTTGGATTCATATTATAATATCACTCCCATAGAAGATAATACATTATATTTAGCTTCATTTAAAGGACACTTGTCTCTAAAAATATTTATAGGGTTCCAAACTCTTAACTTTGTTTAATCCTAGGGATATGTTACCAGTTCTGAAGGCACATTTAAATACTTTTTTAATGAGTCTTAGCGAGGATTTGAGAAAAAACTTAGAACCTAGATATGCTTGAGCGAAGCGAGTTTATCTAGGTTCTTTTATATTATTATGAAACTCCTCTTCCTTTGGTCAGAGGAGTAAGCGATTCGCACAAAATCATAGATTTTGGCTCTCTGCTTAAATTTGAGCTTTAGACTCATAAAAAGGTATTTATGGTGCCGAAGAACTGGTAAGATATCCCGGGGTGTAGACGAAGTTCTGAGCTTAGAACCCTACATTAATCTAAAATATATGATAATTATAGTGTAAGAAGTAAGAAAAAATAAAAACAATACAAACGAATTAAAGTTTCTACTGTTTTTATTGACTATTTTAATTCATGATCATTATCTGATCTTTTGATATCCAGCATTCCTTTGAACCCACAAATTTTTTTCTTGTCTTTTTATTGTACTTTTTTAATAATAACCTAAGTATATTCTCCCATATAGATTCAAATACTCGTTTAAAAATATTATCCACATCTATTATGGTAAAGCCCTGTCTTCTAGCGATATTATAAAATACAGAAATTCCATGTATTGCTTTAACTTTTGAATAAGGCTCTGCGTTGAAACTTTGCTTTAAGGTTATTAGTTCTTCTCTAAACAGTTTTAATATACCTTGATATGATACATTAAGAGTTTTTATACTTATGTTATCAATATGGAGTTCAGCTACCCAGTCGCCCTTACGTATGAAGGTACCGTCTTTTAGTTTAATAGTCTTACCCTTATATATGTGTGGAGTTAAATAAAAAAAGTTAGTCTTAGAATTAGGTATATGACTCCAACCAGCACATCTTACCACAAACTTATCAAATCTTTCTAGAAAAAAAACTGCAAGTTTTTTCATAACTCCTCCTTCAATATATCTTTTAATAAAATAAAATTATACCCCTTTTGTTTTAGTTCAGGTAATGTAATTTCTAAAGCTTTTATAGTTTTCTCAGGAGCATTTTTTGATCCTCTGCCATCATGCAGAAGTATAATATGACCAGGTTTTACTTTGCTTAGAAGTCGTAGTTTTATATAGTCTACAGAAACCCATCTACTCCAATCCATAACATGTATAGACCAAAGAATAACTTTAAGTTTATTATGTGCAGCATAATAAAATGTCAGTATGTTGAATAACCCCCAAGGAGGTCTAAAGAGAGTTACCTTTATTCTAAGTTTGTTCATAATATCTATAGATTTATAAAAGTCCTTTTTTGTATGATAAGGAAGTGTAAATATAGGATTAGTATGCTTGAAGGAGTGAAGTCCAATACAATGGCCTTCATCATACATTCGTGTTATCAGTTCAGGATATCTCTCAGCATTTTTTGCAAGTACAAAAAAAGTGCATTTTACATTATTTTCCTTGAGTAAATCAAGAAGTTTAGGAGTATATCTAGGATCAGGTCCGTCATCAAAGGTTAGAGAAATATTATTGTTAGTACATGAAACATGTTTTAATACCTTTCTAGAAAAGTATCTGTAGTATAAGCTTGGAAAGACCATATATACTAGGGTAAAGACCAGTATATACCAATACATTTCACTCATCTACCTTTCCTATTCATATATATTAATGTTATTAATTACAGTTAAGAGTTATTACTAAGGGTATAACTTGTACTATTATAAATATATGTTATACAATATAATTAGTGACAATATGTTTGGATTCTAGGGTGGAACCCTATATGAAAGAGGAATGAAAATATGCTAAAAGACAACAAACTTGAACAAAAAGACTTTGTACTTAATAATTCTTTAGTACTAATTATGGCTGCAGCTATGCTTACTCAAATAGGCTATGCTCTAGGCATGTTCTTCTTTCTACCCTTAGGTGATATAAGAGAGCGTCGTTCACTAATTATATTAATGTTATATTTAACCTTTGGAGCACTTATAATAATGGCGGTATCCTTCAACGTTATGGTACTTTTTATAGCTTCCTTTGCTATTGGTTTTGCTTCTGTAGTTCCGCAACTTATTGTTCCTTTTGCGGCACAACTTGCGAAATCAGGGGAAAGAGGTAAAATAATTGGAACTGTTATGAGTGGGTTGCTTATAGGAATACTAGTATCCAGAACCTTTAGTGGTATTATAGGAGCGGCCTTTGGATGGAGAACAGTATATAGTATTGCAGCAGTTATGATGCTAGTGTTAGCAATATTACTTAAAGTACTACCTATTAGTCATGCAGCTTCAAAAATAAAATATAGAGAATTAATAGGTTCCTTATGGCCTTTATTAAAAAATGAGAAGGTTCTAAGAGAAGCCTCTATTATTGGAACAATGATGTTTGCAACCTTCAGTGTATTTTGGACATCCCTAGTATTTTTACTAGAAAGCCCTACCTATCATTTAGGAACTGAAACTGCAGGATTATTTGGACTAATTGGTGTTACAGGAGCTTTGGTTTTAAAATGTGGGGATTAATTATTGGTGTTATTCTACTGGATCTTGGAGTACAATCAGCACAGATTTCTAACCAAGCTAGAATATATGCCTTAAACCCTGAGGCACGTAATAGATTAAACACAGTTTATTATGTAATAATTGTCATAACAAGTATTATAATAGATTAAATGTAATTATATATATTATTAAAATGCTATTTACATACAATGAAAATTATGTTAATTTTGTATATAGAAAACCAAAAAATATACAATTTTTTATTTTATTTTATTTTTAAATTTAAGGGGGAATCAATTATGAAAAAAACAGTATCGATTGTGCTATCAGCTTTAATGGTTGCATATTTAAGTGGGTGTAGTGCATCCAACAGTGTGACAACTAATGCACAAAATAATTCAGCAAATTCTACTGTAGCAAGCACAAAAGAACCAGGTGTACTTTATCAATCAGCTACTATTCACTCACTTATGCAAGGAGTATACGATGGTGAAACTACAATAAAAGATATAAAAGAACATGGGGACTTTGGATTAGGAACCTTTAATGAATTAGATGGAGAAATGATACTTTTAGATAGTAAAGTATATCAGGTTAAATCCACAGGAGAAGTAAAAGAAGTAGAGGACTCACAAAAAACACCTTTTAATGATGTGGTATTCTTCAAAGCCGATAAAAAAGTGACACTCACTGATGTTAAAGACATGAAAGATTTACAAGCAAAGCTTGATAAGGAGCTACCATCAAAAAATATATTCTTTGCATTTAAAAGCTCAGGTAAGTTTAGTTATGTAAAAACAAGAAGTGTGCCAAAACAGAATAAACCATATCCTGTACTTGTAGAAGCTTCAAAACAACAACAATTCTTTGAAAAAAATGATGTAAGTGGTACTGTTGTTGGATTTAAGTGTCCTAGCTATGTTGAAGGAGTAAATGTTGCTGGATACCATCTGCATTTCTTATCTGATGACAAGAAATTTGGTGGACATGGTATAGATTTTAAAGCAGATAAAATGGAAGTAGAAATACAGTATCTATATAAATTCAATATGAATTTACCAAGTGATAAAGAGTTTCTTAATGTAAATCTAGAAAAAAATCAGAATAAGGATGTAGAGAAAGTTGAAAGTGGAAAGTAAGTATTATTAAAAACATTTAATGTATATTACTTTTAACTGATACATATTTGGTAGAGTTATAGATACCCACAGTTTAAATTTAACTTATACGTAGGAATATGCTGCCAAAACTTATGGCAAATTTAAAAACTTTTTTATCAGTCTTAGTGAAGTGTTTTTGACTGATTAAAAGAAAGTTTTTAACGTGCCGAAGTATGGCGGTATATTCGGCCGTGTAAGTTAAATTTCCGACATCGTTATCTAAAGTAAATTTACATACAGCATAGAAAAGAAGAAAGTTTAAAATGTGGTGGTGGTATTATGTTTGGAAGGATTAATAGTATAAGTAAGAGAATCATGATTAAAATAATGCTTCTTATCTTATTAGTTTGTATAACTATGGGAGTAGGTTATTTCTTTCATGCATCAAAAATGTTAACGAATTCTATAAATAATCAGTTGAAAAACAGAGCTAATGACGGAGCTAAACTTATTAGTAAGGAAATAAGTAATTATATTAATAGGGTAGAAGATATAGCAGAAAGACCAGATATAAAAACTATGGATTGGGAAACTCAAAAAGCTGTACTTATTTCGGAGGCAAAAAGAATAGGTTTTGAAAGATTCCAAGTTGGAGATTTAAATGGAGATGTTATAAGTACTACTGGAGATAAAAGTAATGGTAAGGATAGAGATTTTTATAAGAAAGCACTTCAAGGACAATCAAATATTTCTGATGTATTATTTGGAAGAATAGATAAGAAAATGGTTATAGTTGTGAGTTCGCCAATAAAGGATAACAATGGAAATGTTATAGGAGTGCTTTCAGGAGTTACTGATGCCTCAAAAATAAATCAAATAATAGAAGATACCAAAATTAATAATGGTGGATATGCATTTATAATAAGTAAAGACGGTACTAAAATGGCTCACAAAAACTACGAACTAGTTAAAAATGCAGACAACGATATAAAGAACTTATCTAAGAACTCTGATCTTAAAGAGTTAGTTGATATAGAAAACAAAATGATAAGTGGAAAAAATGAGAGTTCTACATATAATTACAAAGGAAGTACTAACTTTATTGCTTATTCACCCATACCATCCCAAAATTGGAGTTTAGCTATTGTAGAGAGCAAAGATCAGGCACTTACTTACATAAATCAGTTGAAAAAGGAAACTACTATTATTACAACTATATTTGTTATTATAGGTATAATAGTTGGTTATATGATAGGACGTGAAATAAAGAAACCTCTTATAAAGATAGGTAAATATGCAAAAAAGCTTGAAGAAAAAGACTTAAGCGAAGCTATACAAATTAACGAAAATGATGAATTTGCACAGGTTATGAAATCCATAAATAGTGCTTCGGAAAGCTTAAGAAATATAGTTGCGAATATAAGAAATGAGGCTAAGGTAGTAGCTATAGCAACTAAGGATACAGAAGAAATGTTTAATGAAGTTAACAGCAGCATACAGGAGATATCTGCAGCTAGCGAAGAAATATCTGCTAATATGGATGATTCTGCTAATCTAGTTAAAAATATTATGGAAAAAACCATAAATGTACAAAAAAAATCGGATACTCTTACTGAAGACTCTGTTAACACATTGAATGTTGTAAAAGAAATGAGAGAAAAAGCTAATGAAATAAAATCTAAAAACATAGCATATAAGAATAAGAGTATTGAGCTATATACTAGTACAAAAGAAAGACTTCAAAGTGCAATAGAAAAATCTAAGGATGTTAGAACAATTTCAGATATGACTAAAAGAATCTCTGATATTTCTGAACAGACAAACCTCTTAGCACTAAATGCAGCTATAGAAGCTGCAAGAGCAGGAGAGCAAGGAAAAGGTTTTGCTGTAGTAGCAGATCAGGTAAGAAAACTTGCAGAAGAATCATCAAATACAGTTGGACTTATTCAAAAAACTGTAGAAAATGTACTTTTATCAGTAGACGAACTTTCAGAAGCTGCTGATGATGTTATCCAAGTTATGGGTAAAGAGATAACAGATGTTTTTGATAAAATTATATCTGTAAGTGATGATTACAAAAGAGATCAAGATACTTTTGAAAATATAATTCAAAGATATACAGATACATTAGTAGAAGCCTCTCAGGCCATGAAAAGTATAACAAGTGGTATACAAGATGTTTCACTAGCAGTCAATAAAGTAGCTAAATCTTCAGAGAATATCGTTCAATCCATAACTATGGTAAGTGGAAAAAATTTAAATATATCTAATAAAGTATACAAAAATAAACAGAGTACACAGAAGCTTTCAGATACTGTTAGCACTTTTAGAGTAGAAAAATAACATATTATTAACTTCAACACAAGTATATATATACATGCCCGAAATTTAACTTATACGACCGTATATATTACCATGTTTTGTCACGTTAAATATTTTTAATTAGCCTAAAGCTCAAATTTGAAAAAAATATTTAAATGTGACTTCAACATTGGTGATATATACTTACGTATAAGTTAAATTTAATTTGTGGTTATTTTTTATCCATTCTAGCACCATCTCTAAGGTCCCTAGACAAAACATATGAGAATTAAGTCCCAATTTATCCTAAAGAATCTAAAAATTCATTATTCAACTGTAAGATTTTATGATATACTTAAAACATGACTTGTACATTTTTCTAGAGCTTAAATTTGGATTATGGCCCGAATTTTTCCATAGGAGTGTAGAAGTCTTTTATTTTTAACAAATATACTTATGAAAATATTGTTAGAAGAAGAGTATACTGGAGGTCCATATGCTGATTAAGAAAAAGCTACCTTTAATAATAATTTTCTTGGTTTCAGTACCATTAATGCTGTTAAGCATTTTAATATATTATCACACTTCAACAACACTCATTAATAATAGTAAAAATAATATAGAACAAATTACTAAGGTTGAAAGCCATGCTTTAATATCTCTCATTAATCAACAAAAGAGAGAAGTAGAAATATCCACACAAAGAGCTAGTGTTATTAATATTCTAAAAAGCAGACAGCAAGACAATAAAGATTCTTTCCTTAGTTTACCACAGATTTTGAAAGAGGATGAGCTTTTGAGATCCAGAACAGGAAATTTAATAGAACTTCAAAATTCTTTTATTGTGGATCTAAATGGAATTATTGTATCAGATAGTGAATCAGAAGGCAAAGGTATAAATGTTAAGCACAAGCAATACTTTAAAAAAGCTCTTTTAGGACAATTAGCCATTAGCAGTACCCTGCTTTCAGAAGTAAATAGTAAACTCGTAATTGTTATAGCGGCTCCAGTTAGGGACGAAGATGGCAATATCATAGGAGTATTTGGAAATAGTATTCATGCTGAATATTTTGAAAATTTTACATCAAAAGTTAAAATAGGTAGCACAGGGTATGCTTACATAGTAGATAATGAAGGATTAGTATTAGCTCATCCGAATAAGAATAAAATTGGTAAGCCTGTTGAAAATTCAAAAATAAAAGATGTGGCAAAGAATGCTAGTAACTTAGGGAAATTAAATATTCATTTAGGAGAAAATGATATTTATATGGATACCTATAACTATAATAATAAAGATAGGTTTGTAGGTATTAATATAATACCAGGTGTTAACTGGACTTTGGCAGTTACCCGAGATATTGATGAAATAAAGGCAGTGGCAAGAAATCAACTGTACATAATAATTGGAATTACAATTTTTATGATTTTAATATCTATAAAGATTAGTATAAATGCAGCAAGGTCAATAACAAATCCTATTGAAAAACTAATTGGCACTATGAATAAGGCTGCAAGAGGAGATTTAAATTCTATATGTGAACATGAATCTAATGATGAATTAGGACAACTGTCTGATAATTTTAATACTATGATTGAAAAGCTTAATTTAAGTTATGAAGAGCTTTCAGCAGTATATGAAGAGTTAACAGCCACGGATGAAGAGCTTAGAGCACAATATGATGAACTGCTGCAAAGCCAAGAGGCATTAACTCTAAGTGAAGAAAGATACATACAAGTACTTAATGGAATAAATGATGCCATATGGGAATGGGACATGAATAAATATAAGTTCTTTATATCAGATAAATTTTATGATATAACTGGATATAATATTAAGGATATAAGTATTCGAAAACTTTTAAAGGTAGCATTACTGCCTGAAGATCAAAGAATATTCTTTAAGGATATACGACATCATATAAAAATGGAAAATTCATATTATAGAAGTGAGTTTAAAATACTTACCAATAGTGGAGAGATTAAATGGATTTTAAATAGGGGAAAGCTGGTTAGAGATTCTAATGGAGAACCACTAAAATTTTTTGGTGCCATGTCAGATATAACAAAAACAAGAATTGCACAGGAAAAAATAAAGCAGCTTGCTTATTATGACCCTTTAACAGGTCTTCCTAATAGAACTAACTTTATTCAACAGCTAGATGAAGAATTAAAAGTATGTAAGAAAAGTAATAACAAAGCTGCGGCATTACTTTTTATAGATGTAGATGACTTTAAAAAGGTTAATGATTCTCTTGGACACGATGTTGGCGACAAATTATTGAAATCCGTAAGTGATAAGCTAGTTTCTTTAGTGGATACTAATGATGTGGTATGTAGATTCGGAGGAGACGAATTTCTTATTCTTAAGAAAGATGTTTCAGACAAAGAAGAAGTTAGGCATTTTGTACGAAATCTATTAAAGGAATTTGAAACTCGCTTTGAACTTGATGAGAAACAAATGTTTATAACATTAAGTATAGGTATATCTATGCTGCCTTGTGACGGTGAGCATAAAAATATCATTTTGAAAAACTCTGATACTGCTATGTACAAGGCTAAAGATAAGGGGAAGAATACATACCAATTTTACACTGCAGATATGTCTGAAGGATTAATAAGAAGTATGGTAGTTGAAAAAGTTCTAAGGACTGCAGTTAACAATAATGAAATATATTTACAATATCAGCCTCAAATAGAACTAAAAACAGGTAGAGTTATAGGAACAGAAGCTTTAGTTAGGCTAAAAAGTGATGAATTAGGTTTTATATCTCCAAAAGAGTTTATACCTATTGCAGAAAAAACAGGGCTAATTATATCAATAGGCCAATGGATTATGAGAACAGCTTGTTCTCAAAATATAGCTTGGTTAAATAAATATTCTAAAACTACTCGTATTTCCATTAACGTTTCCTCCATACAGATTAATGAGCTTGACTTTGTAGAAACTGTTAAGAGATGTATTTTAGAAGCTGGTATATCACCAGAATTAGTTGAAATTGAAATAACTGAAAGTATATTAATGGAGTCTCTAGAAGCAAATGTTAAGATTCTTAATGAGTTAAGAAACTTTGGGGTTAGAATTGCATTAGATGACTTTGGAACAGGCTATTCATCCTTAAATTATTTAAGAAGTATTCCTATAAATACGTTAAAAATAGATAAATCCTTTATTGATGATATCTGCTTTAATACAACTCAGGACTCTATAGTTGATGGGATAATTCAGGTGGCCCATAAAATGGGTATAGAGGTAGTAGCTGAGGGCGTGGAAACACAAGAGCAGCTAGAAGTACTTAAGAAAAAGCAATGTGATATTATACAAGGATATGTATTTAGTAAACCATTGATGCCCAATGACATTGATAGTATGCTTGAAAGCACGCTATAAATGAATTATTATTGCCTTCTCGATCAAATATTTTTATAAAACTATATCAGGTTTTGTAGGACTGATATAGTTTTTTATTCTATAAGTTAAATTTAAAAGTTCCAGCTCTATAAAAGTTATTTAATTACAATTCTTTCAATTTTAATAGAATACTCTCCTTCAGGGGATTGCACCTTAATTTCTTCTCCAACTCTATGTTTATATATAGCCTTGCCTAAAGGAGATTCTATACTTATCATATTATTCATAGGGTCTGCTTCTATGGTGGTCACTATTGTGAATTCATCAGTTTCATCATCAGCTAAAAATCTAACCGTAACTACTTTGCCAATACCAACCTGATCTTCAGCAGTGTTATCTTTTATAATTTTAGCTGTTTTTATCATCCTTTCAAGGTAGCGAATTCTGCTTTCATTCTGAGCTCTTTCACGTTTCGCCGCTTTGTACTCAAAGTTTTCGCTTAGATCACCATGAGCACGTGCTTCTTTAAGATCCTCGTTTATTCTACGCCTCGTAACTACCTTTCGATGTTCAATTTCTTCCTTAAGTTTATTTATTGCTTCTTCAGTAAGATAATTATGCAATTCTATCCATCCTTCTTATTATAAATTTTTATAGTACTATAATAACACTTGTTGGATTAAATTTCCTTATAAAATATTAACAAAATTCCTTATTGAAACTTATCAAGAAATGAAATAAAGTGAAGCTTTGCTGAGATAGGGTTTTGATATAACATGAGTGGTAGTAAAGGAATAGTATAAAAGCTATTCCTTTATTTTGTTTTAATTGCTCAAGCCTATATAGATACCCATAAGTTAAATTTGGGGCATGGTTATTACATCTATAAGTAGCAAAACCATAACAGCCATCATATTATATAGAATAAAAAGGAAATTCTACATATAGGGTAAGCATTTTTGAAAGGAGTAAAAATGCGTAAAGACATATATGAACGATATATCAAGAACTTTGATATCAATTTATTGCACTATAGATTTCTTGGTAAAGGTCATAACGGTATAGTTTATATGCTGCCGGATGGTAAGGTGATTAAAATATGTTTTGAGGCTGAAAGTTGTAGAAAAGAATACGCTATACTAAAAAAAATAAACAACAATAAGCACTTTCCACGAGTCTATGGCATGGCAGGAAACTATATGATAAGAGATTATGTAGAGGGAATAGTACTTAAAGATTATATAAAACAATACGGATTAAGTAGAGAGTTAGTAATAAATATTATAGATTTATTCAGAGAATTTAAAAGACTAAAGTTTTTAAAACTGGATATAAGATGTAAGGATATTTTAGTTCAACCAGATGGATCTTTAATGGTGATAGATCCTAAGAAATTCTATTCAAAAAAGAGAGATTTTCCCAGACATTTGGCTAAAGGCTTGTATAAACTTGGAGTACTTGAGTTTTTTATGTCTGTGGTGAAAGAAGAAGATCCAAAGATGTATAAGAGATGGAATAAAAAAGTGAAACGTTATATAGCGGAAAAGGAAGAAGAATATTATTAATATTATCTTTTAATAAGTCCCTTTTTTTATTATAGTTATTCGTAACAAAATTGAATAAAAAGAAAAATGTTGAATATATGTAAAAAAGTTGTTGATAGAAACAAAAAAATGCTGTATAATTTAATTAAATCATCGTGTAAATTTAATATTTAGATTTTACGCTAACTAAAATGTTGGCGTTTTTTCTTTTTATAGATTTTTAATTTTAGAGATATACAACAGGTAGGCTTTACTATGTAGTATTTATCCCATGACTATCCGTGCTTCAGAGGAGTCAAAACTCCACCTAAAGCCAAGAATTCTGTTTATATGAATTTGCGGAATAAGTTAGCATGTAGTTGTATAGTAGTTTTTAAAGACAAAACGTCGCAACAATGTTATAATATTTCCGTAAAAGCGAGGTGTTAAAATGAGTGATATTGCAGGAAGTGGTTGTGACATATTAGTACCTTTTAATGAAAGAAAACCACTAGAAGAAATAGAACGTAGTATTACCAAAAGATATAAGAAACGTATATGGTCAAAGTTTATTAAGGCTATAAAAGATTATAAATTAGTAGAAGATGGTGACAAAATTGCCGTTGCAGTATCTGGTGGAAAAGACAGCATGCTTATGGCTAAGCTGTTTCAGGAATTGAAAAAACACGGACAGGTAAATTTTGAACTAGAATTTATTGCAATGGATCCAGGATATCACCCGGATATTAAAAAGCTATTAATTAGTAACTGTGAATATTTAAATATTCCTATTAGTATATTTGAATCTGGTATATTCGAGGTTGTAGACCAAATTGCTAAGGATTATCCCTGCTATATGTGTGCTAGAATGAGAAGAGGTTCTCTATATACTAGAGCTAAAGAATTAGGCTGTAACAAGCTTGCTCTTGGTCACCATTATAATGATGTTATAGAAACTACATTGTTAAATGTATTGTACGCAGGAAACTTTAAAACTATGCTTCCAAGATTGAAATCAACAAACTTTGAAGGACTTGAACTTATAAGACCTCTTTACTACATTGAAGAACAATATATCCAACGTTTCACTCAAAATAGTGGTATTTGGCCGTTAAACTGTGCATGTATGGTAGCCGCTAAAAAGATAGGAAACAAACGATATGAGATTAAAGATCTAGTAAAGGAACTTAAAAAGGGCTTTGCTGACGTAGAAAAATCAATATTCCAAGCAGCGCAGAATGTAAATATGGACTCCATTCTAGGCTGGCAGAAGCATGGAAAAAAGTACTCATATCTTGACTTCTATGACGAAGAGTAGAAGACATATTCATATGTCTTCTTCAGCTTCGCTGTAAAATCTAATTGTAGATTTTGTTTCATACTCTTCTTCTAAAGCTTCCAAAATAGTTTCGTGCACATAGCCCATAAGCTGAGCTTTTTCTTTTTCTGTAATATCTACTGTGGTTATTATAGTTGAACTTATACTTTTACCTATATGAATATGGATTTCTCCAGCATTTTCTTCACCTAGATACAAGGAGTATAGTTCACTGTAAGGTGTTCTTATTACTCTAGTATAAGTCCATTCTAATTCTTCAAAACTATAGTCATCTCCATCTGTATCTTTTGGAAGATCTTCATAGGCGTTATTTTTTATATCAATTCTAGGAATAGACTCTAAATCCATTACAATATCTTCTATGTTATGTTTATTTATATCTAAATCATCTCGTGTATCCAGTAATAATTCGTCTAGAACATTTTGTAGTTCGGGTATATTTTGAATAAATCTTGTATAATAACCTCCATGAGTGTTTATATCCACTAAATCTTCATTTACTCCCAAATATACAGTGAATACAGGAACATCATCTTGGTGGTGATGGTATAGTAAATTTGGTGTAAAGTAACTTATAAGTTTATGAGCAAAGTCTAAACTCTTTTCTCTAGTTTCCTCCGATATCCTAGAATAAGCAGAAAGTGCAAGGGCTGCATCAGCAATAACTATTTCTTTAGAATTATGATGTTCTCTAGAGACCTTTTCGATGTTATCTACAAAAATTGAAACTATAGGATAATTCTTTCTTTGTGCCATATATAATCTCTCCTTTTATCATGTATTCTATTAGCATATACAAAAGTAATTAGATTCATACTAGTTCATGAGGGACTATATTAATATTAAAGTCTATGATAAACTATGTATCAATACATACATTAATATATTTAAACTATTACAATATTTTGCCTGTATAACTTTAACTTAAACAAGGCAAAACAGGAGGAAAAAATGTTAAAAATATGGGGAAGAGTAATTAAGAACAATAAAACTATAAAAGATGAAGTAGTAACTTCAGATATAGAAGGAACCTATCAGGATAACTTGAAGGCGTGCATAACAGAGTTATGTAACATATTTGATATACCTAAGCCATACTGGCTTCCGGCTAATCTAGAAGAATATAATAAAAGAAATAAGACAATCTTTAATGAACATAACTTCGTAGAAGAATTAGATTTTGATAGGTTTATAATATCGGAAATCAGCACAAAAGAAGGGGTTTAGATAAAGTTAACTCCTATACATTATAGATAGTAAACTCTAAAGATTAATTTATCATAATGTCAATTTGCCACTTTTGCATCTAACGTATATTTACAATATCAATATTTATCATTAAGTTGGCAAATTAGATAAGTTTAGTTTTACAGTTAACTATCTATAAGTGTATAGGAGTTAGCTTTATTTATGTTGTTTTTATAAAGTCTACATTATTAATTAAGAATAAGGAAAAGATAATAGAAAGCATGTAGTTCATATATATAAAACTTAAAATACAAACTATCAGGAAGGAGAAAAAAAGTGCAAAATCAAGCCTTTATGAAGTCAGGTAATAATAGTGTTAGAATGCATTATAAGTGGTGGAGATTATTAATAATAGGAGCCATAACTTATATAATGGGTATTATTGTATTAATGTTTACCTTGAATACTAATATATTTCCATCTGTGGTCATACTAGGTAATTTCCTTATACCAGTAACTTATGTAGCTTTTTTCTATGAAAGACGTAAATTAAGTCATGTAAATATGTATAGTACAGCTATGAGCTTTTTTTCTGGAGGTTTTTTAGGTACTCTGGCTGCAGCAGTATTAGAGCCTATATTTATTCAGAACTTTAGCTTTGAAACAGCAATTGAAATAGGCATAATTGAAGAATTTGCTAAGATTTTAGCGGTTCTATTTATACTAAGAAAAGAACAATATAGAATGCAGAGAGATGGAATTATTTTAGGAGCTGCAGCCGGAATGGGCTTTGCAGCCTTAGAAAGTTGTGGATACGCCTTCACTGCATTTCTAAATAGTGGCGGAAGCTTATCACTCACTGTTTACATTACTCTAATAAGAGGTATTTTATCTCCATTAGGTCATGGTACTTGGACCGCTATATTAGCAGGAGTGCTTTTAAGAGAAAGAAGTCCAAAAAGATTACACTTTAATACTAAGGTAATAGCAGCTTATGTGACAGTAGTTTTATTACATGGGTTTTGGGATGGATTGCCTTCTATAGTTTCAATATTTACGCCATCCTGTATTGCTGTTACTTTGAGTGAAATCGCTGTTGGAGCGGTAGGAATTATAATCCTTATAGGCCTTTGGCGAGAATCAAAAAGACAAGTGGAAAGATTAGATATCCTTTAGATTAGCTTAAAGACGTTATAAAGATTTTTTAACTTAAATAAATAAAAACACTATTAAGTTCGCCAATAATAAGTGACTTTAATAGTGCTTTTTGCTATATATTTTAAAAATATAAAAGAAGATATTGGGTAAGTTGAAAAAAATGTTATAATGGTAATATAAAGTGAAACTTAAATTACATGAACTCTTAGCACAAATTGATAAGCGTTATTATAATGATAAACAGTATGTAGATTATATAGCACATAAGTAAGAAAGTAAAAAAGAAAGATAAGTATATAAAGGGGTATCTAATAGCGAAAGCAAAACTGTAGAAGAATCACTAGCATCTGTAGAAAATTTAGTAGAGTTTGTAATAAAACAAGGGGATATTAATACAAACTTATTTGTTAGACTACAAAAACATAATCATAGACTCTGTGGTTTAGAACAGAAAAATTTAAAATATGAGGTAGTGTAATATATCATATGTAAAGGATGTCAAAAAAAATAGGAAATTGTAATAATATATTGTAATTTTGGATAAAAATAAGTATAATTAAATTAATTATTTATATTAAACGAAACAAAATAAAAGTTAGTATACCTACTATGAAACACATAGTAGGTATTTTGATGGAAAAACTGAAAAAAGAAACAGCTAGTTTAAAAATTTATGTAAGAAGGCTGATTTTAAAAATTATAATTAAGGAGTGAATGTCATGAACCTGATTAAAGATCTGAATATTCGAGTAAAACTTTTGGTTGCGTTTTTATCCATTGCATTGTTAATAGTAGTTATAGGAGTAATGAATTCAGTTAATATGAAACATATAAACAACAATGCTGATAAAATGTATAGCTATAATCTGAATAGCGTGAACCAAATACACCTCTTAAAAGAAAATCTACTAAGTATTAGATCTGTACTGATGGAATTAGTTTATAATGAAAATTCTGTTAATGTACAGCAGAATATAGATGAAGTTGAGAGGCTAGAACAAGAAAATACTAAGCTAGTGGACAGCTATGATAAGCTTCCTTTGACACCAGAGGCAAGAAACATATGGAACACCTTTAGAAATGAGCTTCAACAATACAGACAAGTCCGCGAAGAAACTATAAAGTTAGTTCAAGATAAAAAATACCAGGAAGCACAAAGCTTTTTATCTGAGGTTACAATAATAAGAATTAAAATGTTTAACTCATTAGATCAATTAATTCAAAGAAATGATGATATGGCTAAAAGTAGTAACGATAATAACTTAGTAATGTATAAAAAGGTTACCTATACAACAAATGTAGTAGTATTAGTATCAGTATTAGCAGCAGTGCTTATTGCTATATTTATATCAAAATATATAGCTAATTCAATTAAAAAAGGTCTGGAATTTGCAGAAGCCATTAGTAATGGAGACTTAACACATACTATAGATTTAAAAAGTAATGATGAATTTGGAAAATTGGCCAAAGCTTTAAATAAGTCTGCTGATAATGTGAAAAATTTAATATCAAATATAATTGAGCAGTCAAATGAAGTAACAGCTTCAAGTGAAGAACTTACAGCAACAGTTGAAGAAATAACTTTAAATTTGGAAAATATGAATAACCATGCAAATAGCATAGTTCAGGATGCAGGAGCACTAAGTTCCACTACACAAGAACTATCAGCTTCAGTAGAAGAAACTGACATCAGTTTAAGTGAACTTTCTAGCAAGTCCATGGAAGGAAATAATGAAGCTAATTTAATTAAAGAAAGAGCCATATCAGTAAAAGAAAAGGGAGTTGAATCAAGAGAAACTGCAAGAAACTTATACATCGAAAAGCAGGAGAACATAACTAGGGCGTTAGAAGAAGGTAAAGTTGTTAACGAAATAAGCGTAATGGCAGATTCTATAGCTAACATAGCTTCACAAACAAATCTTCTTGCCTTAAATGCAGCTATTGAGGCTGCAAGAGCTGGTGAACAAGGAAAAGGCTTTGCGGTAGTTGCAGATGAAATAAGAAAACTTGCAGAACAATCAGCAGAAAATGTTAAAAGTATTCAAGAAGTCACAGCAAGAGTTCAGAATGCATTTAAGAACTTAACTGATAACTCTCAGGAT
This sequence comes from Clostridium sp. DJ247, assembly GCF_014231265.1. Classification (NCBI taxonomy): domain Bacteria; kingdom Bacillati; phylum Bacillota; class Clostridia; order Eubacteriales; family Clostridiaceae; genus Clostridium; species Clostridium sp. DJ247. The sequence goes on from NZ_JABAIW010000060.1 coordinate 23,268, forward strand.
ATATTAACTTTTATTAATACAAATGTTGAAGGCGGATTTCAGCTATTAGAGGACTGCGGTGAAAAATATGAAGCAGATTCTAATTTTGTAAGCAAAATGTCAGAGGATATTGCAGCTATGTCAGAAGAAATTTCTGCAACTATAGATGAACTTAATAATGTAATGCAAAATGTTGCACTTTCCACGGAAAAAACAGCTGCAAGCACAAATGAAATTAGAGATAACATAAGTAAATCCTCTACAGCAATGAGACAGGTAGAAATTACAGCAAAAAACCAAACTGCTATAGCAGAAAAATTAAACTTGATGTTAGACAAGTTTATAGTGTAAGTATTAATATAGGTACGGAACTTTTAAATTTAATTTATTCCACATAGCATATTACTATATTATGCCACTGACCAATAGTTTAAGAAAGTCTAAGCCTCAAATTAGAAGAAAAGCTAAGAACTTTGATAAACTCGCTTAGGCTCAAACAGTATCAAAGTACTAAGCTTTTCTAAAACACGAACTTTAGACTGATTAAAAGTTTTTAACGTGCAGAAGTTTGGCATCATATTCCGGAGTATAAGTTAAATTTGGGGCATGTATCTATTTTTTTATAGCTTTTTATTAAATACGTCTTTCAAGTCTAAACTTTCAATTCTATTCTTAATTTCTTCTTTATCTATGGAATATAAACCTAAGCGTTTCATTCTATTGAAATATTCAGCACCGGAGAAGGTGTGTTTTACTTTCTTGCCTTCAGGTGTTGTTAGTTTATGGTTTGCATAAGCTATAATATCTCCAATGGCAGTTTTATTAGGGAGTACTAGTAGCGGAATATTTAATAGAAATCTCACAGCATTATGACCTGCAAGAGAGCCCGTTGAAATTGCTTCAGTATGACCTATAAAGAAGCCCGACTTTTCCCCGCCACAAAATAAGTTATCTACACCGACTACCTTCATATCGTTAGTTCTTGGAGCTGCAGCTAGGTATCTTATAGAATTACCTTTCCCTGCAGAATAAGGGTCCATAAATCTAACATTTTCTAGACCAGATATTTTTCTTACTTTATCAACAGGATAGAAAGGAGACATAAGCTTTACATGACCTGTATCTAGAAGTACTAGGTTTTCTGCAAACTCTTGAAGAGCATATTGTTGACATACTTTTAGTTTTAATTTTTCAGCATTTACATCTTCTTTAGGTATTTTTAAAACCACTGAACCTTTTTTCTCTAGCTCTCTTACTATTTCCTCTGATAAGCTGTCCTTTGAAAGCTCACAAGAACCACTAAAGGCACCTAGTATTCCATCTTCTCTTTCAGATTTTAAATCTTCAGCTCCTGCTTTAGCACTAATACTTACTCTAGCACCAAAAGTAGGACATCTTAAGATGCACATTACACATCCATTGCCATATCTAGAACAGTTATCCATAGCGCCTGTAGAGCCTGTGGTATCTATAAAAACATCTCCTTCTACAGAACTTCCATCAAAAATTCTTATAGCTTTTATGCGTGTACTATCCTTATCAATATTAGTAACTCTGGTAATTAGATTTACCTCAATACCAAGACTTATAAGATATCTTCTAACCTCTGGTTCAATTTTGCTTACATCATATAACCATGCGTGCTTGTGCTCAGGGAATTCTATATCCTTGTGTCTAGTATTAGCATCTGTTATATGAATTAAATCTCCAGCCCCTAAGTTGATTAGCTCTTCTGCTGCTGTATATCTTCCATTGTTTCTCATTATTCCACCAACATTACCTAAACCTAGCAGTAAATCTGTCTTTTCATATAAAGCCACTTCGACCCCCGCTTTTCGTGCTGTAATAGCTGCAGCACAACCTGACCAACCACCACCTATAATGATAACTTTCATGAGAATATCATCCTTTCAATAAAGAGTGCTATTAATAATTTATGCGAAATTTTGTGGTATATTACTGAAGATATTTAAGATAATAGATATAAGGAGCTACATTGGAAACTTAACTTATACTCCGAAATATGTTGACAAACTTCAGCACGTTAAAAACTTTTAATCAGTCTAAAGTTCGTGTTTAAGAAAACCTAAGAACCTT
>NZ_JABAIW010000061.1:0-24701 GCF_014231265.1 Clostridium sp. DJ247
TAGTAGCTCAAAAGAATTGCTGGTTTATTTATATAGATAAGTTTTCTTATCTCACTCTGTTTAATTTTCAAGGATCGTGTCGCTCACTTGCGACTGGATTTACATCTTATCATGTTTCTTTCAGCTCGTCAACTAGTAATTTATTACCAATGTGCAGTTGCATTATTAAATAACTTATTATGTTGTTGACAGCTTTCATATACTATCATACAAGCTTAATCTTTGTCAACATATTTTTGACTAGGAATTTTCGCTCAGTTGTTTACCGCCATCTCAGCGACGAATGTTATCTTATCATCTTTTTCTGAGTATCATATTTAATAAATACTTGATTTCAGTAATATATCCTATTAGTTCTTCATTATTCTCAAATATATTTAATATTTAGTATATAGATACACCTGATTCAGTTTATTATAGTAATAATAAAACTTCTATTGGTTATATCATCTGATATTAAACCTTAGCTAACCTGATTTATAATGATTTTTCCAACTTGAAGTCCACATGATTAAATCTAATATTAAAGGAATGAACGTATCACCACTGGGATACTTATTCTTCAGAACTGTAACTATTGAATAGTTACGGCATAAGCCAGCTTTCTCATTGAGAAAGCTGGCTTTTTTGTAATGTAAGGTAGTAAAATTTTCAGCAATACATATTATTAGAATTATAATACTCCAGTTTCACTGTCCATTCTGAAGCCTTAGATTTAGAGTTTCATTAATTTGGTCAACAATTCTATATTTACACTTAAACATTTGTAAATATTATACATTTACCTGCATAGCGTGTAAATAAATTTCAAAAATCATCATGTATTTTCATTTAATGTAAAATTTATCATTGACAGTACGGTATTTGAATGTTATAGTGTTTTTAACATAATTAGCTTTTATTGTATTTAAATTGATTATTTGTCGACCAGACATCTGGAGACCGGATATATATCCGGTCTTTTTTATCTAAAAAAGGTCATATTTCATTTAAAATGAAATACGACCTCTAGTTTTCCTGTTAGTACATACTACAAATTTGTTATATATTCTTCAGAAAAGTTATTTCTAATTAAACTACTTTCTAGTTATTACGTTTGCTAACTCTTGTGCACTCTGCTTTCTTTTCGCTTTAATAGATTCATTAATTTCATTATATTCAATCATCCTTAACGCATTAGTAGGACAAATTTCTATACAAGCTGCTCCATTTTCCCGATCTATACATAAATCACATTTATTAGCTACTATTCTCTCTTTAGCTTGAAGCTTATTACAATCAGCAACTTTTAAACCTGATTGTAATACTTTTTCTCCATCATTATACTGTGAAACCAATTCAATAGCACCTAAAGGACATGCTATAAGACAAGTCTTACACCCTACACAAGTACTTTGCTCTATATAAACAACTCCATCTTTATTAACAATAGATCCATTAGGACATGAATTAGCACAAGGGGCATCCTCACAATGCCTACACTGAATTGGTGCGCTAACCTCAGCTGTTTTTACAACACTTAAACGTGGATTAAATTCTATATCATTACTATTAGAGGTAAATATATTTTTATCAGAATGAGCTACTACGCAGGCTACCTCACAAGTTCTGCATCCAATACATTTACTTGGATCTGCTACAACAAAGCTATTCATTATTTTTCTCCTTTCTTGAAATATATTTTGTATGTAATAAATGATGAGACTGATGACCTAAGGGTTCTCCTAAGAATTCTTCGTATAACCTTTTTATAGCGGGATTTTCATGTGATTTTCTTAGTTCTAGCTTAAAATCATGACTATAAATGGCCTTTTTTCTTTCTTTATATGCTACTTCTCTATATTCCTCTAAAAGAAGTTTAGGTTGTCCTCCACCACTAACACAACCTTCAGGACAAGTCATTACCTCTATGAAGTGAAAATCACACTTTCCATTTTTTAAGTCTTCAAGTAGTGGAACAACATTTTTTAATCCAGAAACTACAGCAACTTTTAATTCTAATTCACCAAATTTAACATTAGCTGTTCTTATACCTTCACTTCCTCTGATAAAGTCTAAGTCTATGCTTGGAATAGTTTGTTTTGTTATTAACTCATAGCCTGTCCTTAATGCCGCTTCCATAACTCCACCTGTAGCACCAAAAATAGTTCCAGCTCCACTATAGTTTCCTAATGGTGAGTCAAATTCTTCATCAGGTAAGTTTATAAAATCAATATTTTTATCCTTAATTAATTGAGCTAGCTCCCTGGTAGTTAACACTATATCTACATCTTTATATTCACTATCCTTCATTTCTGGTCTATCACACTCAAACTGTTTACAGGTACAAGGCATGATAGCTACACTAAATATTTTACTAGGATCTACATCGTCAATTTTTGCTCCATAGGTTTTAAATAATACTCCTGCCATTTGCTGTGGTGATTTGCAACTTGAAAGATGATTTAACAATTCTGGATACTCTTGTTCAGCAAACTTTACCCAAGCTGGACAACAAGAGGTAAACATAGGTAGATTACTCTGTTCAGTTACTCTCTTTATTAGTTCACTACCCTCTTCCATAATAGTTAAATCCGCAGCAAAATTAGTATCATAAATTCTATTAAAGTTCAAACGACGAAGGGCTGCTGCCATTTTTCCTGGAGTAAGAGCTCCTAGTGGTAGTCCAAATTCTTCTGCTAAAGCAACTCTAACTGCTGGAGCACATTGTACAATTTTATAAAGGTTAGAATCAGCTAGGGCATCCTTAACTTGCCTAGCATTTCCAGCGTTATATGCAGCAAAAAGCGGCTCTTTAACACTTGGCAGCATTCCTCTCTCATGTAATTTTATATTCCTAGCTGTTATGTCTTCTTGAAAATTAGAAGCATAGACACTGCATATTTGTACACATTGACCACAAACAACACATCTATTTGTGTTTACAGCTTGAGGTTTACCTTCTTGTCCTTCTATTGCATTTACAGGACAGACCTCTGCACATCTTCTGCATCCCGTGCACAGCTCTTTATCAATATTAATTATACTATTGCTTACTGACATTTTAACTTCTCTCTCCTTATAATTGAGGTAATATTTTTACAACTACTTAAAATGAAATACTAAAAAACTATTTATAATTTTTTGCTGCCTGCACCAAACTTAAAGCAGCTTCTATATTACGATACTTTTTTTCTTTTACTGGCGTTGCAAGAGTTAAAGCATTTTGCGGACAAGCAGTTACACATGCTGGTTTACCACTTTCTTTACATAAATCACACTTATATGCAATACTTTTTACTTTATTATTTAATTCATTTTCTTTACTTTCTTTTAAGTTAATCTGCATTACTTCTTCCCCATTATAATACTCAGGAAGCAAATCTATAGCGCCAACAGGACATGCTATAAGGCAAGTTTTACAGCCTATACACAGCTTTTCATCAATAATAATAGCGTTATTGTCTTGTTTAATTGCACCTACTGGGCATACATTAGCACAGGGAGCATCCTCACAATGTCTACATTGAATTGGAACAGAATAATTTTCACCTTTAATTACATTTAGTCTTGGTATAATAGGAGTTGTAACTGTACCAACTGTAGCTGCTACGTTATTAGTCTTATTATGAACTGCAAAGCATGCTATTTCACAAGCCTTACAGCCTATACAGCTATTTGAATTAGCTATAACAAAGGAATTAGGGTTTGTTTTCATTTTTTTCCATCCTCTCTAAACTTATAGTACAAAAATTAATATTTAATTCTCTGTTCATTTGCATATATATTCATTTTTCTTCCTCTAACAAAACCAACTAGTGTGATATTCAACTTTTTGGCTAATGCTACAGATAAGCTTGTAGGTGCTGATTTTGATATAATTATTGGGATTTGCAGCTTAGCGGCTTTTAAAATCATTTCCAAGGATACTCTTCCGCTAAGTATAATAATCTTATCTTTTAAAAATATATTTTTCATTAGAGAGCGTCCTATAACCTTATCTAAAGCATTATGACGTGCTACATCTTCACAAATAACCAAAATATCATTAGTGTCACATAAAGCTACACAATGTACTCCACCTGTTTTTCTGAACACCTCAGAATAAGTAAGATTTTTTTCCATAAATTCATAAGCTTTTTCATAAGGTAAAACCATATTGCTATCTACAGAGTCACAATTTATAGAATCAAAAAAGTTAGAAAGACTGCTTCCATCACTACCATGGATATTTTCTAGTTTAACCTTTTTAGAATGAAACTTTTCTGCAGAAACAATCTTACTTTCAGTCTCTACTTCTGCTATTCCTTTTGCCTCATCTAAATTAAAATAAATTACCTCTTCTACATTTGCAATTAATCTTTCCGTTCTTAAAAACCCTAAAGTTAGCTCTTTAAGATTCTCAGGACTACACAAAAGAGTTGCTATCTTTTTTTTATTTAAGTAAATCGTTAATGGATATTCACACACTAGTAATTCATCGAAATCACTTTTTATGTTTTCTTCTATTTTAATAACTTTACACTCTAAAGTTTTATCCATAATTTTATCTTCCTTTTATAAAATTTTGTTTTATATTAAACTTTAACATTTTTAGTCTATATAGGGTTTCTAGCTCTAAACTTAACTTATACGTAGGAATATGTTGACAAAACTGAAGCACATTTAAAAACTTTTTTATCAGTCTTAGTGAAGTGTTTTTAGAAAATCTTAGAAGCTTTGATATGGTTGAAAGCCTGAATGGCTTTCAACGAGCGACTTATCAATGGTAATTGATAAGTTGGTCCGGACTGAGGTACGAGTTTATCAAAGTTTCTTAGATTTTCAAAAACACAAACTTTAGACTGATTAAAAGTTTTTAACGTGCTGAAGTTTAGCAGCATATTCCGGAGTATAAGTTAAGTTTCGGGCATGATTATCTATACATTTTTTTATCTTCTACTCTTATGAGCCTTTTACGTAGTATGTTTTCTATTGCAATAAGCAAAAAAAGCCAGTACAAAGCGTATTCCTACACGTGTACTGGCTTATTATAAAGCTAAGATATTTCAATACTATATATCTTTCTTTTCAATCAAACCATTGTTATATATAATATTATTATAAGTTTTAATAATCACACCTTTTTATTTTAACTCTATAGTAATTTATAGTCAAATAAGTATAGTGTTTAATATGTATATATAAAAACTAAATTCCTATATATTTCTACAATTTTGTACAAAATACTATAACTTCGCTGAAATATTATAACTTAGTTACAACCTATGATTTTATTATAAATTCTTCAAATTTTTTATTAGCCCTTACAATTAGTTCTTTCTCATCATTACCTACAGGCTTTCCTTTTTCAACTACTATTTTTTCATCCTATTGTTTTTTATGTGTAATTTTTTTGAATAATTAATAAATAAAAAGGCTGACAAAAGACCATTGATAAATCGCCTTTTAACACAGCCCAATTAACATAATTTGCTAAGATAATTCATCTAAACTTAGTGGGAGCATAAACTCTCACTAAGTAAGATTCATTTATAATAAGTTACAGATATTTCTTTATCTCATCAACTTTATCAAGCTTTTCCCATGGCATATTCAAATCAGTTCTTCCAAAATGTCCATATGCAGCAGTCTGTTTGTATATTGGTCTTCTGAGATCAAGATCTCTTATTATTGCTGCTGGTCTTAAATCAAATACTTTTTCTACTATTTCTGCTATTTTCTCGTCTGGAATCTTTCCTGATCCAAAAGTATCTACAGTAATTGATACTGGCCTAGCTACCCCGATTGCATATGCTATTTCTATTTCTAGCTTTTCTGCTACTCCTGCTGCTACTAAATTCTTTGCTACCCATCTTGCTCCGTATGCTCCTGATCTATCTACCTTTGTTGGATCTTTTCCTGAAAAGGCACCACCACCGTGTCTTCCATAACCTCCATAAGTATCTACTATGATTTTTCTTCCTGTTAAGCCGGAATCTCCTTGAGGACCTCCTATTACGAATCTTCCTGTTAGATTTATAAAATATTTTGTTTAAAATTCCCATCCAAGCTTTAACTTTAATTATTAATTAATTGCAATATTTCATTTTCTAGTTGCTTATTAATAAGTCTTTCATGTTTTTGTATAGTACTAAATAGTATTTCTAGTAACTCAATAGCTCCTCTGAAACCTACAAAGCTTCTATTTAATATAAGTTCATCAATTGCTGGATAAGCTGCTAGCACAAATGGTACATTTAGCTTTTCTGCAATAGCTTTTTCAAGTGAGCTTCCTATTATTAATTCAATGTTTCTTTCTGTTATATATTCATTTATAACTCTACTGTCATCAGTAAAAACTATTTCTGAAGTTTTAAGCTCACTGTTTACATAATTCTTATAATCTACATCCACTTTGTCTGTAACAATAATTACAGCTGGAATTAGTCCAAGAGTGTTTGTTAAAAATTTAGTTATGCCCACAACAAGTCCACTTTCTACTACAAGAGCAAAGTTTCTTTGCAAATCATAATCATAATACAATTGTGACAGCTTATTAAAATAGTAGTTAAACTCTAACCTTTCTTTTTCTATATAATCTGACACTATTTTTTCTTCAATATTTATAGTTTTGCTAACTTCAACTAAAAACTTTGAAGTCTCTTCTAGGCCTACTGGCAAATTATTTAAATTTAAATAAGGAGTTTCAAATTTTTTTTTTAAATATTCTGCTATTTCTATACCCCAAGGGGATAACACTAAATTCAATTGTGCATTAGATATTTTTTCCCATTCATCTATTGTTCCATCTATTCCGAATAATGTATTTACTTTTAAACCTATGTTTTCCATGATTCTCTTTATCTCTAACAGTTCACCCTGCCAAAATATATCTTGATTTGGAACAATGCCTAGTATATTTACTAACCCTACCTCTTTTACTTGATCATGATTTTCATTTGATAATAAATAGTCAGCTAATTTTTTGAAGGTAGCTACATAACCATCATGGAAACTTCCTTTAAAACCAGCAGCTTCAACGAAGGTTATTTTCTCTCCTTGCTGCTCAGCTTCCTTTACCATTGCTGGTACATCGTCACCTATAAGTTCTGCAGTGCATCCGCTTAACACTACATATAATTCACCATTTGCAACTTTAACTGTATTTTTAATTTGTTCTCTTAGTCTTGAAGTTGCCCCAAAAATAACTTGTCTTTCAAATAAATTTGATGATGGTATTGAAAATCCTGAATAATTATGCTGCACTGAACAACCTGCAGTAGAGTGAATTAGTGGAACAGCACCACTTATTTGAAGGATTGTCTCTATGGCTCCATGTAACATACAACTATTTCTTGGTTTTTCCAAATTACTTCACCTCCTGCTTTATATACCAGTTTGCATTTTTACTTAACCAACCTTTATGATAAGAAGGCCGCCTATTTCCACTACTTAACCTTGTAAAATTGTTTAAAGTTTTTACTGCGATTTTCTTGAATTCTTCTATAGTTTTATACCCATATAAGCTTATATTTTCAATAGATATACTAGGTATATTAAGTTCTACACCCAAATGTGCATTTTTTTTGTTTGTTATATATAAGTCTGGTTTTTCTTTATTTAGTATATTTACTTTTTCAAAGCTTTGACTATTTGATACATGAAGATTTAAGTCTGTGTTCTCCTGCAAGTAGATAATTAATTCTTCATTTAAAAGACTTATATTTTCTACAGATATACCTATAACTTCCCCACCTAGTGCTTCAACTAATCCAATAGTTGCTACTATATATGAAGCTGGTAAGTCTAAATATACTTTTTTGTCTTTTAATATCTCTTCATCTTCTTTAATATCAGAATACTTTTCAATTACAGCTTCTACATTTGCCTGAAGACCACTTTCTTTACCAATCTTCCTAAGCCACTCATTAGTTTTGCTCCTTCCTATAGGTTTAGGTATATTAATAAATGGAACTTCAAATTTCTCTTCTATGGCTTTACCTAAGTAATCTCCTTCATCTTCATCTAAAGCTATACTAAACTTTGCATTAGTCGCTCTATATAAATTTTCAGTAGTTGATAGTTGTGGAAATAAATTTATTTTTAATCCAATTTCATTAAGAAGTTTTACTACTTCGTTAATATTTTTGTTATTTTCATTAACTGAAATTAAATTAATATAGTCCCCTCCATTATTTTCTTTTTCTTTTAGCAATTGTTTTACTATTCCATGTGAAGCTACATCATAACCATAAGTATTAATTTTAGACTTAAAACCATCTGAAAAGATTGGTATAATTTCTATACCCAATTCTTCTTTAAGTTCCTCGGCTGCTCCAATGACATCATCATTATTTATAGCTACTAGTGGAGTTGTAGCTATAAAAATAACTTTAGGTTTGTATTCCCTATAGGCTACTGAAATTATCTCTTTAAGTTTATCAAAACCACCTAGAATTGAGTCTTCTTGATTTAAATCTGTGGAAAACCATATATTCCCTCTATCCTTAAAAATATCCAATTCTATTGAAGCACAACCTATAGCACCATGAATTATGACAACTGCATCTTTAAAACTACTGAGAACCTGTAGAGTTTCTATTAATTCATCTGTACTTCCCTCTGAAAAAGTTCTTATTCTTTGCACTAAGTCATCACTTTTTAAGTCCTCTATTATTTTAGCGGAAGAACCATAATATGCGTTTGTAGCATTAACTCTTTTTTCTCTTATTTCCGCAGTTCTTTTTCTTAGTAAACTCATTTACGTCCCCCCCTAAATACCAAAACCATCATTAACTGTTCCTGTTTTTTGTTCAAATACTTTTCCTCCCCATTCTTTTGCCCAATCACGAAGTTCATTTACCCCAAGAGGAGTTGGCACTTCTAAATCTTCACTTTCTGCAATATATTTTGCAAGATTTCTGTATATATCTGCATGTTTTGATTTTGGATTTGCCTGTATCACTGTTTGTCCTAAAAGCTCACTTTGTGATACTACTAAAGACCTTGGCACATACCCAACCACTTTTGTGGAAGTAAGCCTAGCAAAATCATCTAGAATGGAGTTTGAATAGACAGCTGATAATCCATTTCCTATGATTCCTCCTAATTTAGCACCACCTGAAGGAGCATATTTATTAATGGCTTTGAATAAATTATTTGCTGCGTAAATTGCCATAAAATCTGAAGAACTTACTACATAGGCTCTATCAGTTATTCCATCTCTTATAGGTACAGCAAAGCCACCGCATACCACATCTCCTAAAACATCATATAGTACATAATCAGCCTCAAATTCTTCAAACACATTTAAATCCTGGAGCAGTGATACCGCAGCGTTAATTCCTCTTCCTGCACAACCTACTCCCGGTACTGGCCCGCCTGCTTCAATGCATAATATACCACCAAAGCCTTCTTCTGATATATCAGTTATTTTAACTTTTTTTGATTCTCTTAAATTATCTAAAACTGTTGGAAGGTAAGTACCACCTCTCAAAGTATTAGTGGAGTCACTTTTAGGATCACAGCCAATTTGTATTACTCTATACCCAGCTTCTGCTAATGCTGCACTAATATTTGAGGTTGTAGTTGACTTTCCAATTCCTCCTTTACCATAAATCGCTATATGTTTTGCTTTCTTTCTCATATTTATCCCCTTTCCATATATAGTGTTGTAAATATTTCAACTGCTTTTTTGTGAACGCTTTTTCTTTTCGAATCTTTTTCTCTATATTCTTTATAGACGTATTTATAAATTCGAAAACTTATTTATCCGATGACTACCCGCTCTAATACTCCCATCTTCTCTAAAGTGGGAGTAAAGAGCGGCTACGTCTCTGGATTCGTTCAACTAAGAATCAGGTGGGGGTTAAATGCCTAAATGGCATTTAACGGGCAGTTTGCTGATGGTAATCAGCTATAAGAAACTGCCCCGGAGTCGTAAGACAAACCCCATCTGATTCAAGTTTCACTTTATTTTTATAAAAAAGTAATAAAAAAGGCTAAGTTTTATCCTCACTTAAAAAGATAAAACTTAGCCTCCAGTTTTTCTGGTCAACTAATATGGTATTATTGACTTTAGCATTATATTTTTTAAAATAGAATAACTTGTATAAAATTTAGTCTTCTACACTTTTATCATATTTAGATAAAAGTTAATTTAAAGACAAAGAAAAAATAAAAAGTTTACTTGTCTTTATTTGAAGATTAATTATCATAACCTTATATTGTTTAATTCATAGTATTCCTATTTGAATTGTCGATTTTATAATACTATGATCAAACCATAAAGTCAACATATTTTCTATATTCTCCCAATAGTATTTTACATGGAACCTATCTATCTTTCCTTTAACGCACTTTCAATATCACAAATTAAATCCGCTATATCCTCCAAACCTACAGATAATCTTAAGAGATCATCATATACTTCCATTTGAAGTTTCTCTTCTTCTGTGTTATCAACACATATAGTAGTTGAAGGATGTACTATAAGAGTCTTTGATTCGCCATATTAGGAATATTTGGAATTAACTTTAAATTATTTACAAATTTAAATGCTTTTTCTTTACTTCCAAGATAAATTAGTTCTTTTGAATACCGGAAGCAGCTCGTCTTCTATTTTATAAATATCATGTTGTAAGGTATCAGAATTTGCATTTGAATTATAAGTATGGTCATAAGTAATCCCATTTTTCTTCCAAATAGCAACATTTCTTACTGCAAGATCCAAGTGCCAGGATGGTTCTGGTGTGCGGTGTCCACTCAATTCTGAACCTGGGTTTGGTATCCATACGCTACCTATTGCTACAACTCCTTTAGATGATAAATATTCAAACCCTTCAATTGTCTTCTTCTTTGGCTCAATGCCCACAACAAAGGTAGATCGTACTTTGCCATATCCGAAAACCTTAACTGCATATTCTAAGGCTTCTACCCAATGATCCCAACCTCCACTTCTCTTGGATTTTCCAGGACATATTGTACTATAAATATTTTTATCCCAGATTTCAAGATTCATAGCTGTAGAACTGTAACCTACTTCTTTAAACTTATCAATGTTTGAAAGATCTATTGGAGCCGCTACAGTAGCAGTACCGTTAAAGTCATCTAATCCAGTATGCTCTTTTATAGCCTCAGCTGCATCAAGATAATAATCCAGTTCACGACGTTCAGGTATGACGCCTCCACTGATAGTGACATGATTTGCAATACCTTCCTTGTAAGCTGCTGCTACAGTTTCGCCTATCTGTTTTGGATTTTTCCAGCTGATACCTTCTTTTTCAGCGTAGGTATCTTTAGTATAGTTTATATTGCAGAAGAGACAATCCTCTCCCTTATCCTTATACGAGCATTCATTACTATATACAACAAATACATTTCCATCTGGGTAAAAAACTCCTACATTTGACATGGGAGTACCATCAGATGTGTATTTATCATAATATTTTGGACGCTTATGAAATTCTATCTCGGTTATTTTATGACCCTTTTTTGTTAGAATAAAATTATTTTTTTCAACAGCGATCACATAATCGGATATTGAATTCCACATAAATGGAACACTTAATCCAAAGGAAAGATAGAAATCTGAAGGCAATGAAAAATCATGAATTTCAAAGTCCATCTCAAATAAGCAGTGTACTTGTTCCTGTATCTCTGTACCAAGTTTTATTTTTGATAATGCTTCCTTAGTAATATTTACTCCATATACGACTAATTCAGCTTTTAATGCTACTTCATCCCATAATTTATTTTTTATTTGATCTATAGTAAAATTAGAATAATTACCCAAACCAATCCCTTCTTTCATTATTTTTGTTAAGTAAACAATTTATTTTGTGCGAACATTATTTATTAAATCCAATACTTGTTCTCGTAAAAGCTTGAAACCTTCAGTAAATCGTACTTCACTGGAGTTATAATCCACCACATCTTCTGTAAAAGATGTTTTAAACTCCTTAATTATTCTGCCAGGGCGTGAGGACATTACTAGAACTCTCGTTCCTAAGGATAAAGCTTCGTCAACATCATGTGTAATAAATAGTATGGTTTTTTTAGTTTCCCTCCATATGTCTCTAAGCAGGTTTTGCATCTGTTCGCGAGTAAGTGCATCGAGAGCGCCAAAAGGCTCATCCATAAGCAAAACCAGTGGGTTATTTACTAAGACACGTGCAATTGAAATCCTCTGTTTCATACCTCCAGATAATTCATAAGGTTTGTATTTGCGAAATTCCAAAAGACCAACCTTATTTAAATAATATTCTGTAGCTTTTATTCTTTCGGCTTTTGGTATTTTCCGCATTTTTAAACCAAATTTCACATTATCCTCTACGTTTAACCAAGGGTAAAGAGCTGGTTGCTGAAATACAACCCCTCTATGCCAATCTGCTCCAGAAATAGTATCACCATTCATTGTTACCTCCCCGTAAGTTGGGGAAATGAAACCAGCAATTATCTTAAGCAGTGTACTCTTACCACAACCTGAAGGACCTAAAATGCATACAAATTCGCCTTCCTCTATATCCAGATTTATATTTTCCAAAGCATTAACTTGTTTATTGCCAGCTTTGTATATTAAATTTACATTGTTTAAAGCTATAATTGTCTTTCCATAATCTACAAATTTTTCATTTTCAATAATCTTACTAAAAGGTTTATTGTCGTTATTAACTACATTAAGCTCTTTAGCAATTGACACGCTATCACCTCCAAAAGGTAGGCACCGCCTTTTTATTTTTTAAGAGCATCCTCTAAATATTTAGAATTGATTTTATTTTCATAGACAGAAAGATCTAATTTAGAAGTTAGAGCTTTTTGATCTACTAGAAAATCCCCTATTGCTTTCAAGCTCTTTGCAAAATCTCCCTTTTTGCTGCTAGTTCCAAGGTATCTTTGAGATAAAATCTCCTCTGGTGTAAGCCACTCAACTTCCTTAGCTTGTTTAGCAGCTTCTGATTTATCTATTTGAAGTGCTTTAGCTAATGTTGCAGCAGTATCATCAGGATTAGATTTGAAATAATCATGGGCTTTTATAAGTTGCTTTACATATAGAGAAACTAATTGAGGATACTTTTTTGAAAATTCCTTGCGTACTATAAGTAAATTAGTTGTAGGTGCCCCTTTTTCTGCAACTTCCTTACTGCTAGTTATTACTTTACCATCAGCCTGTATTAGCTTACTTAAATTTGGCTGCCATATATATGCAGCATCTATATCACCACGCTGCCAAGCTGCCACAATGTCTGCTTGATTAAGATCAACTAGTTTAATATCCTTAGCATCAATTCCCTCAGATTTTAAAGCATTTAATAAGCTATAGTGAGAAGTTGAACTTACTGTTGTTGCAACTCTTTTACCTTTTAAGTCCTTAATAGAATTGATATTAGCCTTATTTTTAGCAACCAAAGCTTCTGACTCACCAATAACATTACCTATCCAGAATACTTCATAGGGAATATTGTTGGCAGCAGCAATTGTAACCGGAGGATCACCTAAATCTCCAAAATCTATGCTATTAGATAATACTGCATTATTTATATCTCTTCCTGCATTAAAAGAAACATATTTTAATTTGATTCCCTGTTTAGCCAATTCTTCTTGAAACCATCCCTTTTCCTTAACAAGCATCTTATCATCTGCACCTGCTTGATATCCAATAGTTATGGTATCAGGTTTGCTGTCACTTTTACTCTGCGGAGCCTGTCCTTTAGATTTACCGCAAGCTGACAAATTTACTGTGAATACCACTGCTATAATTATGCTGTTTATTAATTTCATAACTTTTTTCAAGTTAAACACTCCTTTATTATAATTTACCCTTCCATGGTACAACTTTAGATTCTACTCGACGAATTGTTCGATCTAAAATAACACTTGTAATTCCCATAACAATGATTCCCATGAAGATTATGTCAGTTCTTAAAAATCTACTTGCATCGCTGACCATCCAGCCTATGCCCGTTACTCCTGCAACCATTTCTGCTGCCACTAATGTTCCGTATGCCGATGCCATAGAAGTTCTTAATCCTGTAAAAACGTAAGGCAGAGAAGCGGGAAATATAACGTGTATAAAAGTTTGACCTTTACCTGCACCCAAGGTATATGCTCCATTGATAAAATCCTCTCGGACACTTTTAACACCAGACATAGAGGCAATAAATATTGGTGCAAAGGCAGATAAAAAAAGAAGAACTATTTTAGAAAAATCACCGATTCCCAGCCAAATAATCAATATAGAATAATAGGCCAAAGGCGGAAGTGATTGATAAAACTCTACTAAAGGATCAAAAACTGCTCTTATTTTGCTGTTATAGCCGCTGGCTAAGCCAAGTGGTATACCAGTTAATACTGCAAACCCATAGGAACTCAATAATCTGAACATACTGTCAGCAAGGTGCTTTAAAAGTGGTGTATCTTTATAACCCTGAAATAATGCCTTATTGAAACTTTTTAGAACCTTTGCTGGTGATGGAAGAAGAGTATCGGATATCACTTTGAACTTAGTTGTAAAATACCAGGCCAATAATAATGCTGTAAAAGTTCCTAGTGTAATGAAAATTTCTATAGTTAAGTACTTATTGCCATATTTCATGACTTTATTTTTATCAAAATTTAAGAGTTTAATTTTCTCTTTTTTTGTTAGTTCAGTCTCAATCATAATCTTATTCCTCTTTTCTTAAAGATTAGAGAAAACTAGTTTCAGTAATTTTTTTAATCTAAAACCAGAATCACATATACCTTATTATATTCTCATACGCTTTAGTCCTTATGAATGTAGGTTGTCTTACCCTTTCATTTCCTTAGGCTGCTCTCCTTAAATTGCCTCCCCTTCTAATTCCATATTTTTTCAGAGCTAAACCAGCTATGTTTCCTAGAATCTTATCCGTAATAAAACCCATAAGTCCTAAGGAAATTAATCCGATAAATACCCATTCAGTTTTAAAATATAACCTTGCAGTCCATATAAGATAACCTATCCCTTCGTTTGCAGCAAGCATTTCAGCTCCTACAATAGCTGCAAATGAATTACCCATGGCAAGCCTTACACCTGTAAAAACATGAGGAATAGAAGCAGGTATTACTACACTAAATAATATTTGCCTTTCTGATGCTCCTAAACACCTAGCTGCTCTTATCTTTTCCTCTTGAATACTAGACACTCCTATTGCTGTGTTTAACATAACAATAAAAGTAGTTGCATACATTATTAAAACAATTTTACCTGCCTCCCCAATACCAAACCATAATATAAATAGTGTTATAAATCCAATTGCAGGAACAAATCTAAAGAAATTTAAAATAGGTTCTATAAAAGCTTTAACAGCTTTCACCTTTCCTATTAACAAACCGATTGGTATACCTATAATACTTCCCAATGCCCATCCTGTAAGAACTCTGCCTGAACTTATAAAAATAAATTTAAACAAGCTCCCATCATTAATCAGTTCATTTCCACCTTTTATAACCGCTATCGGTCCTGGTAAAAAATCCGGTCTTGAAAAGAGTGAAGCAATCTCCCATATTACAATTATAAAAATCCAAGATACTAACCCTAACTTTAGTAATTCTTTAAAATATTTCATAACTTTCACCACCCATTATAATGCACTTACATTTTGCTTATAATAATATCTTTTTTCTAGATTTGGTTGATCATATTTGGTTTCTTCTTCGAATTCAGCTAAAAGCTTTCTGTACTGCTCGTTAAATTTACTGCTGGTTATATTTCTTGGGTATGAAAAGTCAACATCATATATTTTATAGATGCTAGCAGAAGGTGATTTAGACATAATACCTATTTTTTGACCTAATATAAGTGCTTCTTGAATATCATGTGTAACAAAAATAACGGTTTTTTTAGTTTTAAGCCATATTCTCACTAATTCTTTTTGCATGATACGCCTTGTCTGTGCATCTAGGGCCCCAAAAGGCTCATCCATTAGTAAAATTTGTGGATCGTTCGCTAGCACTCTTGCTAGTTGAACCCTCTGTTTCATACCTCCTGAAAGCTCATGTGGAAACTTTTTTTCATGTCCTGATAATCCAACCAACTCAATATATTTACTAGATATTTTACTTCTCTCTTCTTTACTTATTTTTTTCATTCTTAAACCAAATTCCACATTTTCTTTAACATTAAGCCACGAAAAAAGTGAAGCATCCGGATGCTGAAATACTACTGCTCTTTCTCTACCTGGTCTTTCAACTTTCTTATTATTTATAAGTACATTTCCCTCAGTTTTTTCTATAAACCCAGCAATTATATTTAATAAGGTTGATTTACCGCATCCGCTTGGTCCTAACAGAATAAAAAATTCTCCACCATTTAAATTTAAATTAATATCCTCCAAAACATACTTAGATTCATTTTTTGATGATTCATTATAGCTTTTACTTAAATGCTCAATTACTATTGAATTTTCATTTGACATTTTATCATACCCCCAAAATATTTATGGTACAGTATCTTTACTTAGAATTATCAGGATTATAAGTAAGTTTTGCTGGAATAGCCTGCTTTAATGGGTCTGTTATTATTTTGTCTTTCAAATTAAAGCCACCTTTAATCAAATTATTCTTTACAGCATAATCATAAACATCATTCAATTGCTTAACATCATCATCTGCTAGACGAATATCAAAAGTATAGTCTTTTATTTCTCTTAATACACTATCCTTAGGTGCTTTAATTATCTTAGCTTCAATTTCAGCTGCTGCTTCAGGATTTTCATTTATGAATCTTGTTGCTTCATCTAAAGCTAATATAATTCTTTTAGCTGCTTCTGGTTTTTCCTTTAAAAGTTTATCCTTTACTATTAAAAAAGCACGTGATTGAAAAGGTATATCAGCTTGAGTTCCTATAACTTTGGCACCTGAAGTCTTTAGGACTTTGTCAAGGCTAACTCCAGCAAAGAAACCTCCTTTTATATCTCCTCTTTCAAATCCTGCTATTTGCTCAGCATTCGATGTAAAACCTTGTATTTTAACTTCATTTAGTTTTATATTATTCTTTTCTAAATATCTAGCTAAAACATACTCACCTACGGTACCCTTTGAAACTCCAATAGCTTTTCCCTTTAACTGCTGTGGAGAAGTTATACCATCACGTGCCACGTACTTAGTATTTTCGGCTTTACCAGTGCTGATAAAACTTAAAAGTCTCAAATCTCCACTGCTAAATCTTGAAAGTGTTGCAAAATCTGCTGCTAACCCTACATCAATCTGATCTGCCAAGGCTGCATTTATAGTATCAATACCAAAGGAAAAAGTAACTAACTGTGGTTGTATACCATTTTTAGTAAAAAAACCTTTTGCATTTGCTATCTTAAATTGCGTAGAAAATACAGCTGACTCTACACCAAATCTTACAGGAATTAAACTCTGATTTTTAGTATCATTGCTAGATATAGCCTTTGTATTACTATTTCCGCAACCTGTAACTAATAACATTATTCCTACGATAAACATTGCAATTAAAGATATTTTTTTATTTTTCATTCTTATCTGCTCCTTTTATTTTAAATTTATAACAAAAAAACCTACCTCTGTATATACACAGAGGCAGATTTTTTCCACGGTTCCACTCTGATTATCATGCATAAATGAAAACATAATATCTCACTTAAAGTACAATAATACTTTTACGCTGTAACAGGCGTACCTGATAGAGTCTACTATAATTCGATCTAGTGCTCCAGGAGGCATTTCTATTAAGTTCCATTTAAAGTCCCTCTCAGCCCATGAGGACTTCTCTCTAAAAACTTTCCTTAATATACTTCTTCCTTTCATTGCATTTAAAAATATTAATTTTAAGCAAATTTTTCTTTAAATACAGGTAATAATCCATCTTCTATTTTATATAAATCGTGGCATAGTGATGTTGGAGCAGCGTTGCAATCATATAATTGCTCATATGTGAATCCTGCTTTCCTATATATATTGTAAACTTTATATGCCATATCAAGATGCCACGCTGGTTCTGGAGTACGATGACCTTCTAGCTCTGAACCTGGATTAGGACACCATGCACCTGCACCACATATAATTCCTTTAGATGCAAGATATTCTACTCCTTCCAGTGTTGATTTTTTAGGTTCAATTCCACCAACTATATTTGATCTTACTCTTCCATATCCAAATACTTTAACAGCATATTCTAAAGACTTAACCCAATGATCCCAGCCTCCGCACTCTTGCTCTTTACCAGGGCAAATTGTTTTAAAAATGTTTTTGTCCCATATTTCTATATTCATAGCAATAGTCCTATATCCTGCTTCTTTATATTTGTCAATAACATCCAGGTCTTTAGGAGCTCCGATAACACCTGTTCCGTTAAAATCATCTAAACCGGTATGTTCCCTAATTGCTTCTGCAACGTCAATATAGTAGTCGACCTCTCTTCTTTCTGGTATAAATCCACCACTAATGGTTATATGACGTGCACCATTTTTATAAGCCTCTGCTGCAGTTTCACCAATTTGTTTAGGATATTTCCATTGAATATTTTGTTTCTCACCATAGGTATCCTTTGTTGCATTTATATTACAATATTTACAATCTAATCCTTTATCCTTTAAAGAACACTCATTGCTATATGCTACAAAAATAGTTCCCTCTCTGTTATAAGTGGCCACGTGAGACATTTCCGTACCATCAGAGGTTTTAAATTTATAATATTCAGGACGTGTTAAGAATTCAATAGGAAATATCTCATTACCTTTCTCTGTTAAATAGTACCCTTTTCCATCATAATTAATAGCATATTTTGAAGTTCTATCCCATCTAAAAGGTATTTTTAAGCCATTTGGTGAAGTAAAACCTACTGGAAAATCTATTCCTGCATGTGGTTCATGATCATATTCAAATAAAGTATGTATTTGTTCCTGATACTTACCACCTAAATCAAGATTGGAAAAAATACTTGGATTTACATCAATACCTTCAACAGATACTGCATTTTTAATTTCTAATTCCTTATAAAGCTGACTTTTAATATTACTCATTTCATATTTCCTCCTTTTAATTTAACTCTCATATAAATCTACAAAGTAAACATTCATTACAAAATCAAAGATTATGATGTCTACTGTAAAATAAAAAGGCATTCGAAAAAATTACTTTTTTTCGAATGCCTCTAGTTTTTCTAGTTAGCATTAATTCCTAGTATTCATATATGTATTATATATTTTTATAATAGAGTATTTCAATCAACCTGTCAATAGTGAATTAAGAACACATTTCCAAACTTACTAATAATTTCAAATAAAATTAAATGTTTACATTACAACATTTATCTGCCGCCATTTATAGCTAAACAAGCTCCAACAATATAGCTTGCTTCTTCTGTGACTTTTTGAGCTTTACCTTTTATTGTGACATTAAATAAATTACAGATTTCATATTCAACTGTAACTTGGGTTTTTCCATCAAATCTAAATTTTCCATGATTATACTCTATATCATTAATAGTTTCACTTACTATTTTAAGAATATCTACATAAGCACTGGTTGAAATTTCACCTACTAATACTACAAGACCTGTGTTAACAATAGTTTCACATGCCACCCTAGCATTTTTATCTTTTTCTATAATAGCTTCCAATACTGCATCTGATATCTGGTCACAAATTTTATCTGGATGTTCTTCTGTAACTGATTCGGAAGTAAACAATTATTTCATTATTGATCACCTTCCATTATTGTAAATTTATATTTCTAAATATAAGCTAATACTGCTCTTTACAAAATATATCCAAATGATCAATTTACCTAATATACAAATAAAAAAGGTCAAGCTTTATTTTTAATATTACTAAAGCTTGACCTCTAGTTTATCCAGTTAGTCGATTGTCACCAAATATATATATTTATTGTAATCTATGGTATCATTTTTAAATTTGCTTGTCAGTATAAATTTAAAATATTTATGCTATCCCCAACTCTTACAACCCCACCTTTAATAACCCTTGTAAATATACCTTCCCTTGGCATAACACAGTCTCCAACTAAATTTCTAATTTCACAGCCTTGGTGACACTCTTTACCTATTTGAGTAACTTCTTGAATAGTTTCACCTATACTAAGTCTTGTCCCAACTGGTAATTCATAAAGCACAATTCCCTCTGTTGTGATATTTTCTGCAAACTTACCATAGTCTAGCCCTTCAATTCCTAACTTTTTTATTTTATCTATACTTTCCTCAGCTAAAAGACTTACCTGTCTATGCCACTTTCCTGCGTGTGCATCTCCCTCTAACCCATGTTCTTCTATAAAAATACCCTGTTCAATAGGTTTTTTTACCACACCTTTTTTTTCGCTAATATTAATTGATAATACTTTACCTAATGTTTTCATAAAAGTTTCTCCTTATATATTCCTTTTTACAATATACTTATTCTCTTATATATTCTCCGCTCTTTCCACCGATTTTTTTCATAAGTCTTATATTTTCAATTACCATATCTTTATCTACAGCCTTACACATGTCATATATAGTAAGCGCTGCCATAGATACTGCACTTAGTGCTTCCATTTCAACACCTGTTTTTCCGACAGTAGAGACTTCAGCCTCTATCTCAATTTCATTTTCTAATATATTAAATCTTATATCTGCACCAGTTATGAATATATTATGACACATAGGAATAAAATCAGAAGTTTTTTTTGCTCCCATAATTCCAGCAACTTGAGCTACAGAAAGAACATCTCCTTTTTTTATAAGTCCTTGTTTTACTAAATTTATAGTTTCTTCTTTCATCTTTATAGAACCCTTAGCCACTGCAACTCTTCTACTATCATCCTTTTCGTTAACATTTACCATACGTGCTCTTCCATCTTTATTAAAATGCGAAAACTCCATTAGTTAACCTCCTATAGCTATCATATTTCTTTTTATATACTCTCCATCTTCTAAGTTGTGTTCTTTAGGCTTATTTTTTATTATATCAGTAATAATTTCTTTTATATTTTCTCCCTTTCTTAGAGCAGTTCTTAAATCTATCTCATCATTTGAATGGAGACAAGGCTTAATTTTTCCATCCGATGTTAATCTAAGTCTGTTACAGCTGTTACAAAATTTACAGGAGATAGGGTTTATAAGCCCTACTCTGCCTTTTCCATTAGGCAATTTATAATATTTAGCAGGAGATGATGTATCTTCTCCTTGAATTTCTGTTAGTTCCTTTACTTTTTCTAAGACCAATTTATTGGATATAAAATTATCTAAAGACCAATCCTTAGCTTGCCCTATGGGCATCAGTTCAATAAATCTAACATCTATTTTTTCGTATCTGGTTAAATTTACAAAGTCTTCTATTTCATTGTCATTAAATCCACCAATTAAAACCACATTTAGCTTTATTGGGGTAAGTCCTACTTTTCTAGCTTCCTCTATTCCTTCCAGTACTTCTTTTATATTTCCGCCCTTTGTTATATTATAATACTTTTTTTCATCTAAGGTATCTAAACTTATATTTACTCTGTTAAGTCCAGCATTTTTCAAATCTCTTGCACTATCCTTGAGAAGTACTCCATTAGTAGTCATTGCAAAATCCTTAATACCTTCTAACTTTCCTAGCTTTTCTATTAAATTTAATGCACCTTTCCTAACTAAAGGTTCTCCTCCTGTTATTCTAATTTTATTTATTCCTAAGGAAACAAAAGTTTTTGCTATTTCATAAATTTCTTCTAACCTCAATATTTTCTCATGATCTATTTTTTGTATTCCTTGTACTGGCATACAATATCTACATCTTAAATTGCATAAATCAGTAATAGATATTCTCAAATAGTTTATATCCCTACCATATGAATCTATCATTTTCTCCCTCCAATACTACATATTATAGTGCATTAAAATTTATACTATATATACTGCGGCCTAAGTCAAGTTTCGAGCTTGCATATAATTTTTTAAGTCTTCCTTAGTATTTAGGTTTAAAAACATGTCCCAATTTGAACTATATATTCTGGCAGCCTTCTCTTCTATATAATAAGTATTTACTCTTTCTATTAAAGAAATTATAGCTCTTTTATCTTTCAAAAACAAATATTCTATATCTTTTATAATACTTTTTGAATAAAAACCATTAAGAGGCTCTATTTTATCTCCCTCTTTTGTTATACATGCCCCAACATCTATATTTCTAATTTTTTCTTTCATATATCTTATATATTCTATATTCACATTAGGCATGTCACAAGCTATAAAATATACATATTTACTGCTACTTGCCTTGAGTCCTACATGAATACCACTTAAAGGTCCCTTATTCTTTATTTTATCACAAATTACTTTATACGGAGTATCCTTATAAATTTCTACCTTATTTGTTACAACAATTATTTCGCTAAATTCTTTCTGCAATTCACCAATAACTATATCCATTAAGAACTTTTCGTCTAACTTTAAAAATTGCTTATCAAATCCCATTCTTGAGCTTTTACCACCAGCAAGTATTACTGCAGTTTTAAAAATCTCCATAATACCTCCTAAGTTCTTTAATATATTAATTATACTATATATAAAAACCCCAACAATATAGTTGGAGCCTTAATATAATGTCATATTTACTAATTATTTGTTTTTTTCCATTTATCCGATGACTACCCGCTCTAATACTCCCATCTTTATATGAAACTCCTCTTCCTACGGTCAGAGGAGTACTCACAGAGTAAGCGACCATATCAAAATCATAGATTTTGTATGTGTCTGCTTAACCGATTCGCACAAAATCACAGATTTTGGCTCTCTGCTTAACTGAGAGTAAAGAGGGCTACGTCCCTGGATTCGTTCAACTAAGAATCAGGCGGGGGTTATAAATACTGCTTCGTACTGTATTACTCTAATTAAAGCTTTTGCTTTATAAAATTATACTCTATAAAGTCAGCTAGAGAAAGTACATCATTCAAATTTAAAATAGGAATATTTATTTCTACTTCTTCATCGCTAGCTAGAGCAATAAATGTATCTATATTAAAATCAGAATTTTTGCAAAGTAAATTATTATCTACATCTTTTCTATGGACTTCTATCTTAGGATACTTGTTTTCTTTAAAACCTTCCAATAACACAATATCTAGATTGCCAAAGAGTTTAATGGTTTCATCAATACTTTTTTCTTCTTGTAATATTTGAATCATAGCTAATTTTTCTGCTGAAGAAATAATCACATTATCCGCTCCAGCTTTAGTAAATCTATAACTATCTTTTCCTTCTTTATCTATATCAAACTTATGTGCATCATG
This sequence comes from Clostridium sp. DJ247, assembly GCF_014231265.1. Lineage (NCBI taxonomy): Bacteria > Bacillati > Bacillota > Clostridia > Eubacteriales > Clostridiaceae > Clostridium > Clostridium sp. DJ247. The sequence goes on from NZ_JABAIW010000061.1 coordinate 23,209, forward strand.
TTTTAATACACCTACGCTGTATTTTCTATTTTTAAATATTTTAATTAACTGCTCAATTAAAGTAGTTTTTCCCATACCTGACTTTGTGGAAACTACAGAAACTATAGCAGGCTTTTGTCTTTTATTCAAATATAAATTTTCCACTCAAAATCTCTCCTGCCTTTACTTCTCCACATTCCTCAGGCACAATAATTAAACCATTGGCTTTACTCATAGTCATTAGTGCACTTGAGGATTGTGATCCTAACTTATAAGCATAATAAGCTCCATTTTCTTTTCTTAATTCAATATATATATAGTTTCTTCTACCTATTTTAGTTTTAAAATCGCTGGTTAACACAACCGGAATCTCTTCGTTATTTAAATCTCTTTTTCCCATCATTTTTTCAATAGCAGGCTTTACAAGTTGTTCAAAGGTAGTTATTAAAGATAGAGGATTTCCTGGTAAGGAAAAATACAATTTATTCTTATAAGTGGCAAAAGTTGCTGGCTTCCCTGGTTTAATAGCCACTGAATTAAATTTTATATCTGCTCCTAATTCCTTTAAAATATCTTCTATAAAATCATAATCCCCGACAGATGCACCTCCAGAACTAATTACTATATCAGCTTTTTCTAAAGCATATTTAACTTTCTCTGTTAAGATTTCTTTATTATCTGAAACTATCCCTAAAGAAAGTACTTCGCCCTGCAAATTACTAATTAAAGCTTTTAATGAATATTCATTGCTATTTCTTATTTTACCTTTTTCCAGTGAACTATCTATATCAACCAGTTCATCTCCAGTAATAATTAAAGCCACCACAGGGCTTTTGTAAACTTTTATTGAACTATACCCTAGAGAAGCTAAAAAACCTATTTCAACTGGCCTAATAACTTTTCCTTTTTCTAATGCCAATTGTCCGGAAGTAATTTCTTCCCCAAGTTTAATAATGTGATTACCTGATTTCACTACTTCAGATATATATAATTTATTTTCCTCAGTTTTTACCTTTTCAATTTCTATAACAGCATCTGCCCCTTTAGGTATTGGTGCTCCAGTCATAATTTTAAAAGCAGTTCCAGAACTTAACTCCTCATTACAGTAACTTCCAGCTTTTATTACTCCTTTAACTTCTAGCTCTATGATATTATCTATACTGTAATCTTTCGTATCTTCGCTTCTAATGGCATATCCATCCATAGCAGACTTATCAAAAGGAGGTAAGTTATCTTTTGAATAAATATCTTCTGCTAATACTTTATTAAGGCAAGACAATATATCTTTTTTTTCTGAATCTAATACCTTTGTCTCTTGAATAACTATATTTAGTGCATCATTTATATTAATCATGATTATTTTCCTTTCAAAAACTTTTACCTTTATTATATATATAAATAAAACTTGAGCCAAATACTTTTTATAGATACCCACACTTAAATTTAACTTATACGTAGGAATATGATGCCAAAACTGAAGGCACTTTTAAAAACTTTTTTATCAGTCTTAGTGA